>JBBSMJ010000336.1:0-2089 GCA_038233235.1 Actinomycetes bacterium
CCTGCTGCTCCGCATCCAGTCGCGGCGCCCCTGCTCCGGCCGAGCGCGACCGGGTACGCACCAGCTGGTACGGGGGAGCGGCGGACATCGGTTGCGCCTCCCTGCTGTCGGCGTCGTTTGTCGTCGTGGCTGTCGACGCCGTTCATGACACCACCAGCCACCGACAGAAAACGGTGTTGGTGTGCGGAGCCGTGTGGGCGGTCGTGCCGGCGAGCGTGGCGACGGCCCTGCTCCGCGGATGCCGCGGCTGCTGCGTGCTATCGGGCAGTGAACGCCAGCCTGGCGCTGAGTGCGACGAACGAACCAGCGAAGACACGGCGCATCCAGGTCATCACGCGAGGACGGGAGACCACGTGGTTCCGAACCGAGGCGGCGAACACGCCATAGATGACGAAGACGACGAACGTGACCACCATGAAGACGACACTCAATCCGAGCATGCGCAAGAAGACGCCTGACTGATCGGCGCTCACGAACTGAGGCAAGAACGCGAAGAAGAAGATCGTGAGCTTCGGATTGAGAAGGTTGATCAGGATCCCCGAGACGATGACCTTGGTCGCTGTAGGAGGGGCGGCCTTCTCCTCCACGACGAGGGCACCCTTGGCCCTCAACGTGGTCCATGCCATGTAGAGGAGATAGGCGACGCCCAGATACTTCAGGACCTGAAATGCCAGCGCGCTCGTGTGCAGCAGCGCCGCGAGGCCGGTGATGGCGGCCACCATGGGCGGAATGATGCCGAGTGTGCAGCCGACCGCGGCAACGATGCTTGCGCGGGCGCCGTGCGAGAGGCCGGCCGCGAGCGTGTAGATCACCCCGGTTCCCGGTGTCACCACTATCACCAGAGTGGTCAGCAGGAACTCGACGCTCACTGGTGCTCCCTCCACACGCTCACCGTTGGACGAGCGTAGCTCGACTGGCGAATCGCCGGGGACGCCTACCCAGCGCTGCAGGATTGGTTGCGGGGCGCGGTGGACCTCGCCTGACGAGTCCTCTTTGGGTTGCTTCAGCTCGGAGCGACCACTTCCAACCCAACGTCCGCGCCGCCTGCGCCATGCGCTCGTCGTAGGTGACCAGCCGGCTCAGCATCGCGCCTTCGGTGCGCGCCAGCGCACTGGAGACCAGGGGTCGCCGACGGCGCAGGTACGCGCGCAGAGCCGCTGACTCCGCCTCGACGACCGCCAGCTTCACAATCGCCGAGGAGTCGAGGTAGGTCACGCGCTCAGCGTTCACCGCGCCGCAGC
This sequence comes from Actinomycetes bacterium, assembly GCA_038233235.1. Taxonomy (GTDB): domain Bacteria; phylum Actinomycetota; class Actinomycetes; order JBBSMJ01; family JBBSMJ01; genus JBBSMJ01. The sequence continues at coordinate 1,242 of JBBSMJ010000336.1, forward strand.
CGCGCCAGCACCTGCGAGGGAGCCTGCCGGCCGGCGTCGAGCGGGAGCGGGTCGGGCAGGTCGTTGAGGTCACCCTGCGCAGGCCGCACTTGCCCAGCCTCACGCAGCCGCTCCAGCTCGTTGCCGGCAGGCAGCGGTCCAAGCAGCGTCATGTGCTGGTTGTAGCACGACAGCGGGCCGGTGCGGCACGTCTCAGGAGCGGGCGGGCCAGCGGCCGTCCCACCGCGCGGTCGCCATGTCCACCCGCGCACCCCCGCTGTCCAGTGGTGTCCGCTCCGCCCGCAGCCGCCGCAGCGCCTGCCCGGCGTGACACCCGGCCGGCGTGCCGTCCGCCCGTACGACTCGCCACCACGGCACGCCACCCCCCCAGCGCGACATCACCAGACCGACCGAGCGCGGCCCGCCGCGGTCGAGTAGCCGCGCGATGTCGCCGTACGAGAGCACTCGGCCAGCGGGGATGCGGGCGACGACGTCGAGGACCTCTTCGGCGTACGGCGTTGGGAGGGTCACGCGGACAGCCTCAACGGGAAGCGGGATACTCGGCGCCGCATCCAACCACGAACCGCCGAGGGGGCGCCGTGTCCGCGCGGTGGGCGCTGCCGGTGTTGGCTGCCGCAACGTTTCTGCTGTGGGCGGCGAGCGACGTGGGCACGGCAGCGCAACTCATCGCGGTGACGGCATACGTGGCGGCGGCGGCGTACGTCGTACGCGGGGCCCCACCGCGTCGTCGCGTCGCAACCGTCGTTGTGCTGGTCGGCGTGACCGCCCTCGGCGGCGGCCTGCTGCTCACGCTGGCCGTGGTCGTCGGGCTGCCGGGCGCCGGTGTGGTGACGGGTGTGGTGGCCGCG
>JBBSMJ010000337.1:0-2082 GCA_038233235.1 Actinomycetes bacterium
AGATAAGCGAGTGGTCTATTCCCTAATTTACCTCGCGTGAGGGGCCGGCCCAGGGGCCCGGGTGTTAGGGAGCCGTGGTGCCGAACATCAGGGACCAACTGCGGCCGTAGCCGACCGCCGCTGTCCGGGCGCGCGCGCCCTCGGCCAGGCAGACCAGTGCCGTGCCCGTGATGAGCGAGACGGCGAAGGCCGTTTCGTGCAGCACCCCCCTCAGCCGGGGCCTGAGCGCAGCAGACAGCCCGGCGACTCTTGCTTCTACCGTCTCGTGTGCTTCTACCGTCTCGTGCACGTCTCTCCTGCCGGATCGGGTGACGTGGCTCATCTCACATCACGTTCCACAAGTCTGCTGGGTAGTGTTCTATTCACAAGCCTGGTAGGGCGTTTCGTGATATGCGCCCTTCCGCCGCATTTCGGCGGGCACATATCGGCGGAGAGGCCACCCGTGACGACGATGTCCAGTATTCCAGGGCTTGATCTGGCGCCCACCAGCAACACCCGGCTGCTGCAGTGGGTGCGTGACACGGCTGAGCTGACCCAGCCCGACCGGGTGCAGTGGTGCGACGGATCCGAGCAGGAGTGGGAGCGGCTCACCGCCCTGCTCGTCGAGCAGGGGACGTTCACCCGGCTCGACCCGCACAAGCGCCCCAACAGCTTCTACGCCACGTCGGACCCCTCCGACGTCGCCCGGGTCGAGGATCGCACCTTCATCTGTTCAGCGCGGGAGTCCGACGCCGGGCCGACCAACAACTGGACAGATCCCGACCGGATGCGGGACACGTTGCAGCCGCTGTTCCAGGGTTGCATGCGCGGTCGGACGATGTACGTCGTGCCGTTCTGCATGGGACCGATCGGCGGCAGCATCTCCCAGCTGGGGGTCGAGATCACCGACTCCGCCTACGTCGCGGTCTCCATGCGGATCATGACCCGGATGGGCACGGCTGCTCTCGACCAGATCGGCGAGGACGGGTTCTTCGTCCCGGCGGTGCACAGCGTGGGCGCGCCGCTGGAGCCGCACCAAGGCGACGTGCCCTGGCCGTGCAGCGACACCAAGTACATCGTGCACTTCCCCGAGACCCGTGAGATCTGGTCGTACGGCTCGGGCTACGGCGGCAACGCGCTGCTCGGCAAGAAGTGCTTCGCCCTGCGCATCGCGTCGGTCATGGGACGCGACGAGGGCTGGCTGGCCGAGCACATGCTCATCCTCAAGCTCACGCCGCCAGGCCGCGAACCGCGCTACGTCGCCGCCGCGTTCCCCAGCGGCTGCGGCAAGACCAACCTCGCGATGCTCGAGCCGACGATGCCGGGCTGGCGGGTCGAGACGGTCGGGGACGACATCGCCTGGATGCGCTTCGGCAAGGACGGCCGGCTCTACGCCATCAACCCCGAGGCGGGCTTGTTCGGGGTGGCGCCCGGCACCGGCGCGGACACCAACGCCAACGCCGTACGGACCTTGTCCGCCAACAGCATCTTCACCAACGTGGCGCGAACCGACGACGGCGATGTCTGGTGGGAGGGGTTGACGCGGACGCCGCCGGCCGGCCTCACGGACTGGCAAGGTCAGCGCTGGTCGCCGGAGTCGGCCACGCCCGCCGCCCACCCGAACTCCCGGTTCACGACCCCCGCCGGCCAGTGCCCGACGCTCGCCCCGGAGTGGGACGACCCGGACGGCGTGCCGGTCTCGGCCATCTTGTTCGGTGGCCGCCGCGCCGGGGTGGTGCCGCTGGTCACGGAGTCCTTCGACTGGCAGCACGGTGTCTTCCTCGGGGCTTCGGTGTCCTCCGAGACCACTGCTGCCGCCACCGGGGCGGTCGGCCGACTGCGCCGCGACCCGTTCGCGATGCTGCCGTTCTGCGGCTACAACATGGGCGACTACATGCGGCACTGGCTCGATCTCGGCGCGGCCGCAACGGCGCGCGGCGACGCCGCACTGCTCCCGCGCATCTACTTCGTCAACTGGTTCCGTAAGGACAGCGACGGCCGGTGGCTCTGGCCGGGCTTCGGGGACAACTCCCGCGTCCTGAAGTGGATCGTCGAACGTCTGGACGGCGCCGCAGACGCAGTGGCGACGCCGATCGGCATCCT
>JBBSMJ010000338.1:0-2075 GCA_038233235.1 Actinomycetes bacterium
AGGCGCCCGACCATCAGACCCAGCTCGCCGAAACCGTCCAGACAGTCAGTCCGGGCGCCCATCCGGCCAGCGCGCGGGCCACCCGAACTGCTCGTCGGTGCACCCCACAATGGCTGCGCCGGTACTCCCTCTGCGTCGTGCTGGGTGACCTGGCGATGGGCGCCATCGCGGCAAGTGCGGCCGTGCTGCTCATGTGGACGTCGGTACGCACCCCGCTCTTCTGGCTGCTCTTCCCCTTCTTCTGGGTGGCCCTGCTGGCGCTCGGCCGCACCTATGAGCACCGCTACGTGGGCAATGGCAACGAGGAGTACCGCCGGTTGTTCCTCGCGTGCGTCTGTTTGGCGGCCTTTGTGGGCACCACGGCGTACGCGTTGCAACTCGACCTCGCCCGCGGGGTCGTTGTGGTTGCCGTGCCCGTCGCGTCGGTGCTGTCCCTTCTCTGGCATTACGTCGCGCGCCACCTCCTGCACCGGGCCCGCCGCGAAGGACGCTGCCTCCAGCGGGTCGTCGTTATCGGCCGCGAGCGGTCGGTGGCGGAACTGGTGCGCACCTTGCGGCGAGAGCCGCAGGCCGGGTTCCGCGTCGTTGCCGCCTGCGTCGACCGCTCCCGCGACCCCAGCATCGAAGGCGTGCCGGTGCTCGGCAGTGCCTCCGACGTGCTCGACACGCTCAAGACGGCTAACGCCGACTCCGTCGTGCTCACCGCCTGGTCCGACGTGTCCCAGGCAGAGCTCCGGACATTGTCCTGGCAGCTCGAAGGCAGTCGGGTCTCGGTTCTTGTCGCGCCCCGCCTCGCCGACGTCAGCGGCCCACGAGTGCATATCCGCCCGGTGGCTGGGTTGCCGTTGCTCAACGTCGAGGAGCCGGAGTTCACCGGCGTACGCCGGGTGCTCAAGGGCGCGATGGACCGCTTGCTCGCCCTGTCAGCCCTCGTGGTGTTGGGCCCGCTGCTCGTGGGGACCGCGATCGCCGTGCGGGCTACTTCGAGCGGTCCAGCGTTCTTCCGCCAGCTGCGGGTCGGTCGGCACGGTCGTCAGTTCGTCATGCACAAGTTCCGCAGCATGCGCATCACCGCCGAGGAGGAACTGGCTGCGCTGCTGGCGGACAATGAGCACGGTGAGGGACCGCTGTTCAAGATCCGCCGCGACCCGCGGGTGACTCCGGTGGGGCGGTTACTGCGTCGGTACTCCCTCGACGAGTTGCCGCAGCTCATCGATGTCGTGCAGGGGCGCATGTCGCTGGTCGGGCCGCGTCCCCCGCTGCCCGCAGAGGTGGCGCAATACCCGGAGCACGTCCACCGCAGGCTGCTGGTCAAGCCCGGCCTCACCGGCCTGTGGCAGGTGAGTGGGCGTTCCGACCTGACCTGGGACGAGTCGGTGCGCCTCGACCTCTACTACGTCGAGAACTGGTCGCTCGCCTGGGACCTGACGATCATCATGAAGACGATCATGGCCGTCCTCAAGCGGAGCGGCGCCTACTGAGGCAGCCTGCCGCGCCCGGCCTACCGCGGCCGGCTGCGAGGACTGGTCCGGCGCACACTTGTCGGACCCGCGCCGTAGGGTCGTGGCCGTGAGACCAGTCACCGACCTCGAGCGCCGCGTCGCACCTTTCCGAGTCGTCAGCGACTTCCACCCGTCGGGTGACCAGCCGGCCGCGATCGAGGACTTGGAGCGCCGGGTGCGCGCCGGGGAGCGCGACGTGGTGCTGCTCGGGGCCACCGGCACCGGCAAGTCGGCCACCACCGCGTGGCTGGTCGAGCGGCTGGGCCGGCCCACGCTGGTCATGGCTCCCAACAAGACGCTGGCTGCCCAGCTGGCCAACGAGTTCCGCGAGCTGTTGCCCGACAACGCAGTGGAGTATTTCGTCTCCTACTACGACTACTACCAACCCGAGGCGTACGTCCCGCAGTCCGATACCTACATCGAGAAGGACTCCTCGATCAACGAGGAGGTGGAGCGGCTGCGGCACTCCGCGACCAATGCGCTGCTGACCCGCCGCGACGTCATTGTCGTCGCTTCGGTCTCCTGCATCTACGGGTTGGGCACCCCGCAGGAGTACGTCGACCGGATGGTCCG
>JBBSMJ010000339.1:0-2074 GCA_038233235.1 Actinomycetes bacterium
AAGGGTCCACGGCTTGCCAGCGGCCCGGCTCACGAGCGGCTGCTGCTGGGCGGCCTCGCCACCGCGCTCTTCGAGCACGGGCGGATCACGACGACCCACGCCAAGGCCAAGCGGCTGCGGCCCTTCGCCGAGCGGCTCATCACCTTCGCCAAGCGAGGAGACCTGGCCGCCCGGCGACGAGTGATGACGGTGGTCCGGGACAAGGGGGTCGTGCATACGCTCTTCACCGAGATCGGTCCGCGCTTCGCGCAGCGGCCCGGCGGCTACACGCGGATCACCAAGCTGGGGCCTCGGAAGGGGGACAACGCGCCAATGGCAGTCATCGAGCTGGTCGAGTCGTTGACCGTCGCGCAGGAGGCGGTCGGCGAGGGTGAGCGGGCGCGCGGCACTCGCTTCGCCCGGCGGCGCAACCAACCTGCGGGGGCCACCGTGGCGCAGGCCACCGAGGCGGATGCGGACTCTTCAGAGGCAGCGGCGGGGGTGGAGTCGGCCGAGCCTGCCACGGCGGAACCGGCTGAGTCTGCCGAGCCGCCCGCCGAGGACGCGCGGGCGGGCGAGGCGGAGGACGACCTCGACGAGGCCGGTCCCGACGCGGGCGCCCAACCCGACAGTGGGCCGACGAACGGCGAGTCAGCCGACGGCGAGTCGCCGGCCGGCGACGAGCGCTCCTCCTGACCCGACCCGCAGCCGACGAGCGCGGCAAGCGGCCCGAGCCCGTCGTACCCCGAGCAGGGGACGGCGGGCTCGTTCGTGTTCGCCTCGACCTGTCCTACGACGGCGCGCCGTATGCCGGATGGGCTCGCCAGCCCGGCCTGCGCACCGTGCAGGGCGTCGTCGAGGAGGCGCTCGCCCGGGTGCTGCGGCTGGCTGCTTCCCCAGCGCTGACCTGCGCCGGGCGTACAGATGCCGGCGTGCACGCGCGCGGACAGGTCGCCCACGTCGACCTGCCGGCGGAGGCGTGGGCGGAAGCGGGGGAGACGGTGAGCCGCCGCCTGTCCGGCGTACTGCCCGCAACAGTGCGGGTCTGGGACGTGCGGCCAGTCCCGCCGGGTTTCGACGCTCGGTTCTCTGCACTGTCTCGCCGCTACGCCTACCGGGTGGCCGACGATCCGCGAGGCGCCCACCCGCTACGCCGCCACGACGTGCTCTGGCATCCGCGGCCGGTCGACCTGTCCCTCATGAACTCGGCGGCTGGGCGGCTGCTCGGGGAGCGTGACTTCGCGGCGTATTGCCGCGGACGCCAAGGGGCGAGCACCGTACGCCGACTGGACCTGCTCAGGTGGGAGCGTGCCGAAGGTGGCCTCGCGGTCGCCACCGTGGTCGCCAACGCCTATTGCCACCACATGGTGCGCTCGCTGGTCGGCGCGCTGCTCCCGGTAGGTGAGGGGCGCAAGCCGGTGTCGTGGCCGGAGGAGGTGTTGGCCTCGAAGGTGCGCAGCCCTGCCATCCACGTGGTCCGGCCGCACGGGCTCACCCTCGAGCAGGTCAGCTATCCCGCGGAGTTCGCTTCGACGGCCGGTCGCGACCGTAGCGGGTAGCCCTCCGCCGTGAGGCACCGTCCGCTGGCCAGGTCGAAACGCCAGCCGTGCATCTGGCAGGTCAACACACCGCCCTCGATGACACCGAAACGGGTGAGGTCCGCCTTGAGGTGCGGGCAGCGCCGCTGCACCTGCCAGTCGCCGAGGGTCACCTCTTCCTCCACGCCGCTCTCGTCGGCGTACCAGCCTTCGGCGTAGTTGATGCGCTCGTCGGAGAGGCACTTGAAGAAGGTGTAGAGGTATTCGTTGTACGGGCCGATGCGACCCGTCGTGAACCGCATCGACAGGAACAGGCTGTTGACCCAGTCCTTCTCGCGGTCAGCGACCAGGCGCTCGACCAGCGGACGGGCCACGCGGAACCAGTAGCGGCAGCGCTCGTCGGCGTACTCCCGCAATTCGCGGGCCAGAAAGTCGATCACCAGTACGAGGTCGTCACCGACCTCGAAGCGCACCGGGCCGCCAACGCCCGCGCAGATGCGGTCGGCTTCCTCCAGCAGTGGTTCCCACCACGCCTTCAGTTCGGCGAGGATGTCTAC
>JBBSMJ010000340.1:0-2068 GCA_038233235.1 Actinomycetes bacterium
CCCGCCCAAGGCCATGGCGCCACCGGCGAGCATTGGTGTTGTCGCCCTGCTCACGGTGATACTGCGGACCGCTTCAGGCTGACCTTGCCGCGCGGGTCAGATGCGGCGCCGCCCTCATACGGTGAAGACGATCTTGCCGAATACCTCGCCAGCGGCAAGCCTCGCGAACCCTTGTCGCGCTTCGCTCAGCGGCATGGTGGTGTCGATGACCGGCCGGATCCCGCGAGCGGCACACAGTCGGGCCAACTGCTCGAGCTCCTGACGGGTGCCCATCGTCGATCCGACGACGCGCAGCTGCCGGAAGAAGACGTGGGACAGGTCGGCCGAAGGAGCCGAGCCGCTGGTGGCCCCGGAAACCACCAACGCCCCGCCCGGTCGCAACGCCCGCAGCGAATGCGCCCAGGTCGCCTCGCCCACGGTCTCCATCACCGCGTCAACCCGCTCGGGCAGCCGGGCCCCGGATGCGAACGCCTCGTCGGCACCCAGCTGCACCGCCCGCTCACGTTTGCCCTCGTCGCGGCTGGTCACCCAGACCCGTAACCCGCACGCGGCGCCCACCGCCACCAGGGCCGTGGACACGCCACCTCCGGCGCCCTGCACCAGCACCGTCTGGCCGGGCCGCAACCCCGCCTTGGTGAACAACATGCGGTACGCCGTCAACCACGCCGTCGGCAGGCAGGAAGCCTCTTCGAAGGACAACCCCTCCGGTTTGGGCACCAGGTTGCGCCGCGGTACGACGACCAGCTCGGCGAAGGTCCCGTCGTACCGCTCGGAGAGCAGCGAGCGATGGGGATCCTCGGTCTCGTCGCCGAGCCACTCCGGGTCGCTGATCACCGCGTGGACAATGACCGGGTTGCCGTCGGCGTCGAAGCCGGCGGCGTCGCACCCGAGCACGATGGGCAGCCGCTCTGCGGAGATGCCCACCCCCCGCAGGGTCCACAGGTCGTGGTGGTTCAGCGCCGCGGCCTTGACCTGCACCGTCGTCCATCCTTGAGCGACGTCCGGTTCGGGGCGCTCACCCGTCTCCAGACCGGTCAGTGGATCCTCGGCGTCGATCCGGGCGGCGGAGACAGCGAACATGGACGCAGCCTAGGAGGATGCGCACTCGCCTACTCCAGCGCGCGAAAACCGGTCGACCGGCCCACGCCCACCACCGAGCGGCAGCCGCCGTACGCCGACGCACCCGGGTGGGCCACGGGGGCCACCAGCGCAGCAGCATCCGTCCGACCACCAGGTCCTCCGCGACGGCGCCGAATACCCGGCTGTCATCGCTGCTGGCCGGGTCGTCCCCGGTCAGCCACCACCCGTTGCCGACGCGGCGTACCGCGCGCTTGAGGACAAGGAGCGTCGGACGGTCTGGCCGGTGCGCTACTACGACGTCGCCCGGGCGGATCGTGGCGCCCCAACGCACCACCAACCGATCGCCGGGCGTCAGAGCGGGACGCATGGATCCACCGCTCACCACGACCACCCCCCAGCCACGGGGGCGGGAGCGTCGCCCTCCACGTGTCCGGTCAGTCATCGGGGGTAGTGTCGTCGACGGTTTCGCCCGAACCAACGACGAGACGAAGCAATCAAGAGAGGACGCCCGATGCTCACGCGGCTGTTTGCTCCCCCGATCGCCCCAACGGTTGTGGTGCACGCCCACTGCGACCTACCCTGCGGTGTCTACGACCCGGCCCAGGCCCGCATCGAGGCTGAGTCGGTCAAGGGCATCATGGAGAAGTACGCGCAGAACGACGACCCGGTTTTCCGCAGTCGCGCCCTCGTCATCAAGGAGGAGCGCGCCGAACTCGTCAAACATCACCTGTGGGTGCTGTGGACCGACTACTTCAAGCCCAACCACTTGGAGCAGTACCCGCAGCTGCACGAGCTCTTCTGGCAGGCCACCAAGCTCGCTGGGGCTGCCGGCGCCAAGGGCACGGTCGACGCCGGCAAGGCCGAGGAGCTGCTCGGCAAGATCAAGGAGATCGACACCATTTTCTGGGAGACCAAGAAGGCGGCCTGAGGCAGCAGCGGAGGCGGCCGCTACGACGCGGCGGCCACTACGGGTACCGTCGGTCTCCCG
>JBBSMJ010000341.1:0-2063 GCA_038233235.1 Actinomycetes bacterium
GCCTGGCCCTCGGCTGCCTGGCAGTGCTGGCCGTCCTCGGCGCAGTGGCTTTTCGCATCCCCAAGACGGCCGCCTGGACGAGTCGACGCCTGGGGCGCCCGACGAGCATGCGGGTGTGGCGGGCGGCGCCGTTGGCCTTTGCGGCACTGCTCATGGTGGCTGCCCGGGTGGTGGGAGGACCGAGCGGGGCCAACATGGTTATGGCTGCTCTGTTGATCACTTCGGTGTCGCTGCCGCTGGCAATACCGTGGCTGGTCCATCGGCTCGGGGGCTATCTCGCCACGTTGCGACGACCGCACGGCTGGTTGGCCGGCCGCCGGTTGACGTTCTCCCCGGTGGCCTTGGCGCGCCCCGCAGTCGCAGTGGGAGCGCTCGTGTTCATCCTTGGATCGGTGACCGGCATCCACGAAAGATTGTTCTCTACCGAGAACGAGGGGCCAGTCCGCAACGACTTCTCACTCAGTTGGAGCGACCCGCAGCTCAGTGACGTCACGTGGCTCCGCAAGCAGCTACCAGCGGCGAAGATAGTTCTCGTTACAGACGGTCGGCGCGGCCAGTCTCGGGCAACCTTCCGGTCCTGCGCCGACGCGGCGGACTTCATGGACGTCGCCGAGCAAAGAGCCTGCGGCGCGGACGGGCAACTTGCCCCTGGCGTGCCGGGCCAGTTCAAACAACGATTCCGGTTCGGGGTCGCCGTCGATCCCGGCGCTCGGCTTACCGGCAAGGGCATTAGCGCGACGGTGCTGATCGCCGGAGGTCCCGCGGTAACCGATGCGATCTGGCGGGCCGCCAACTCGCGGCTGCCGGTGGTGGACGTGAGCCGGCTGAGTTCAGAGCCGTTGGCCCCTCCGCTGTACGCCAACTGGTTCGCAGGCATCGGCGCCACGGGGGTCACCCTCTTGCTGATTGCGTTGCTGCACACCTTTGGGAACCGTGTCCTCTCCCTGGTCGGCGAAGACCGGCGTCTGCTGCGCATCGCGTTGGACTCGCGCGAGGTGCGCGCCGTACAGCGATGGACCCTCCTCGCCCCGCTCATCGTGGCGATCCCGTTGGGCACAGCGACAGCCTTGATCTTCGTCTGGGCTGGAAACGAACTCGATCTGGCGGTAACCGTGACGGGGCTGGTCCTACTGGAGGCCCTGCTTGTGGCCGGCCTCAGTGCCGCGATGGCCCTCACCGTTTCCCGGCTGCAACGCTCATGGATGGGTCCGGTCGAGTCAGGCAGCACCCCCCACTTGCCCTAGGACGGACGCGCATCAGCGCGGAGACTTTTCCACCTGAGCGGTGCACTTGTTTCCGCGTTCTCCCACGCCTGCCGCACTGCCACGTTCTGATCCCGTTCAGGCTCGGACGGCCGCCACCTCGGCGGCGAAGGCGGCCAACTCCTCGGCGACTCGCTCCGGCCGCTCGGTTGGCAGCAGGTGGCCGGCGCCGGTCACCGGCACCCACGCGGCGTCGGGCAGCTCCCCGGCGAGCCGTCGCCCGTACGCCGACGCGTGCACAACGTCGTCCTCACCCCACAGCACCAACGTCGGCGGCGGTGCGGAGCGCAGCAACGCCCACGCCGCCTCGGTGGCCGCCATGTCGACCGCGGACAGCGCGTCGACAAGTGCTCGGGTGCCTGCGGTGGTGCGGAGCGCAGCGGCGTACGGCGCTCCCGCTGCAGCAGCGGCGGCAGGGCCGGGTGCGCCCAAGGCGGCGCCGACAACCCCGTCCGCCAGCCATCGCGAGCGACCCAGCGCCGACGCCAGCGCTAGCCGCACCCCCGGCACCAGCAGCGGCAGTACGGCCGGTGGTGGCCAGGCGTCGGCGTGTACCGGCGTACTGCACAGCACCAGTCCGGCGACCCGGCGGGGCGCGATGACCGCGAGGTGGACCGCCACCGGGCCGCCGAGGCCGTGCGCGGCGACGACGACCCGATCGAGGTCGAGGTCGTCGAGCAGCGCGACGAGCATGCGGGCGTGCTCGGGTGGGCCGGTGCGCCCGCGGGGCCGCTCGGAGCGGCCGAGGCCGGGCAGGTCCGGAGCGGCCACCGTCGTCTCCAAGCCGAGGTCCCGGGCAAC
>JBBSMJ010000342.1:0-2038 GCA_038233235.1 Actinomycetes bacterium
ACGACGGCCAGATCGCCGCGGTCGCGGGGCCGGACTCCGTCTACCTGCGCACCGACGCCGATACCTACGGGGAGGACCTCACCACCTACGCCGACTTCTCGGTCGGCGCGGGTGACGAGGTCAGCTTCGTGCTCACCTGGCACCCTTCCCACTTGCCGCCACCGCGGCCGGTGGAGCCGCGGCACGAGCTGGCCGCCACCGAATCCATGTGGCGGGACTGGCTGGGCTGCTGCACCTACGCCGGGGAATGGGGTGACGCCGTACGCCGCTCGCTCGTCACCCTCAAGGCGCTGACCTACCAGCCGACCGGCGGAGTGGTCGCTGCCCCCACCACATCTCTCCCGGAGGACCTCGGCGGCGTACGCAACTGGGACTACCGCTACTGCTGGCTGCGGGACGCGACGCTGCTGCTGCAGGCCTTGCTGCGCAGCGGCTACACCGACGAGGCGCGCGAGTGGCGCGAGTGGCTGGTGCGTGCGGTCGCCGGCGACCCCGCCGACCTGCAGATCATGTACGGCGTCGCCGGTGAACGGCGGCTGCTGGAGTACGAGCTTCCCTGGCTCGCCGGCTACGAATCCTCGACGCCGGTCCGCGTCGGTAACGCCGCCGTCGAGCAGCTGCAGCTCGACGTCTACGGCGAGGTGCTCGACGCGCTCAGCCTCGCCCGGCACACCGGATTGGACACCTATGCGCCGTCCTGGGCGCTGCAGCGGCAGCTGATGAACTACCTGGAGGGGCGTTGGCGGGAGCCGGACGAGGGGATTTGGGAGGTCCGCGGCCCGCGCCGCCACTTCACCCACTCCAAGATCATGTGCTGGGTCGCCTGTGATCGCGCCGTACGCGCGGTCGAGCAGAGCGATCTCGCCGGTCCGCTGGAGCGGTGGCGGGCGTTGCGGGAGGAAATCCACCGCGACGTCTGCACGCGCGGCTACGATCCCGACCTCGGCAGCTTCACCCAGTACTACGGCGGCAAAGAACTCGACGCTGCGCTGCTGCTCATCCCCCAAGTCGGGTTCCTGCCGGTGAGCGACCCGCGGGTGCGCGGCACCGTCGAGGCGGTGCAGCGGGAGCTGCAGGTCGACGGGTTCGTGCTGCGCTACCCCACCGGAGAAGAGGCCGCCGGGGACGGCTTGCAGGGCGGCGAGGGGGCGTTCCTGGCGTGCTCGTTCTGGCTCGCCGACGCCTTGCACATGATCGGGCGCACCGGTGAGGCCCGGGACCTCTTCGAGCGGCTGCTGGACCTGCGCAACGACGTCGGGCTCCTCGCTGAGGAGTACGACCCGCGCTACCAGCGCCAGGTGGGCAACTTCCCGCAGGCGTTCAGCCACGTCGGCCTGGTCAACACGGCGTACAACCTCGGCGCGACCGGGCAAACCGCTGCCCCGTTCGAGTGAAGGGACCCTTCATACCAACCTATTGGATGAAGGGTCCCTTCACTCAGTGGGTGAGCCGGTGGCGGGAGAGTGGGCGGTGGGCGGTGGGCGGTGGGCGGGTGAGTGAGCAAGGGGGGTGGGTCAGGCCGCGGGAAGCCGCGCGGTGAGCCGCGGCAGCAGCTCACCCACCGGATCGCGAAGCACCGCGGCGGCGAGGCCGTCGTACGGCGTCGGTTCGGCATTGACTACGACCAGGCGGGCGCCCCCCTGCACCGCCACCCGGCACAGGCCGGCGGCCGGTTGAACCGACAGCGAGGAGCCGACGGCGAGGAACAGGTCGCAGTCCGCGGCCGCCTCCTGGGCCGCGCGGAAGACCGCGGGATCCAGCGGCTGCCCAAAGGAGACCGTCGCCGACTTGAGGATGCCCCCGCAGCGGGCGCAGGGCGGGTCGTCCTCCCCCGCGGCCACCCGGTCGAGCGCCTCGGCCATGGGGATGCGGGCGCGGCAGGACAGGCACTCAGCCGCAGACAGCGTGCCGTGCAGCTCGATCACCCGGGACGGATCGGACCCGGCGCGCTGGTGCAGCCCGTCGATGTTCTGCGTGACAAGGGCGCGCAGCCGGCCGGTGCGCTCGATGTCGACCAGTGCCCGGTGGCCGGCGTTCG
>JBBSMJ010000343.1:0-2032 GCA_038233235.1 Actinomycetes bacterium
CCCGACCCGTCGTCAGCACCCTCCGCGGCGGTGGCAGTCGGCGTCGATGAGGAGCCCTCCTACCGGGAGGCGGTCATCGATCTGCTGGGGCTGCTGGCGTACGGCGAGTTGACCGCGTTCGAGCGGCTCGCCGGTGACGCCGCGCTCGCGCCGACCATCGTGGACAAGGCGGCGCTCGCCGAGATGTCCGTCGCCGAGTACCACCACTTCACCCGGCTGTGCGCCCGGCTGGAGGAGTTGGGGGCACAGCCCGAGGTGGCGATGGGCCCCTTCGTCGAGGCGGTGGACCGTTTCCACGACGCCACGGCACCCGCCGACTGGCTGGAGGGTCTGGTCAAGGCCTACGTCGGTGACGGAATCGCCACCGACTTCTACCGCGAGGTAGCCGCCCTCCTCGATGCCGACACCAAAGACCTGGTGCTGGCGGTCCTGGAGGACACCGGCCACTCCGCCTTCGCCGTAGAACGGGTGCGGGCGGCCATCGCCGCTGACCCCCCGGTCGGGGGCCGGCTGGCGCTGTGGGCGAGAAGGCTGATGGGGGAGGCGCTGAGTCAAGCTCAGCGAGTCGCGGCTCACCGCGATGCGCTCTCCGCGCTGCTCGTCGGAGATCTGGGCCACGGTGGCGCGGACCTCGCCGAGCTCGGCCGGATGTTCGCCAGGCTCACCGACGCCCACACGAAGCGGATGGCCGCGCTCGGGCTGTCGGCCTGAGCGCGGCCATCCGGCCGTCGGGGCTTGGTTAGGTTCCGGTCCGCCCGCGCTGGAAACCGGTCAGGGCAAACACCAGCACCGCGGCGATAGCTAGCGCGATGAGGAATCTGACTATCGCGCTGTCGATGCCCACTGCATTGGCGATCAGTCCACCGACTACGGCGCCGACGACGCCGAGCAGCAGGGTCATCAGCAGCCCGATGGGATTGCGACCCGGCACAACCAGGCGGGCTAGCGCACCGATGATGAGGCCGATAATGATGAGAACGATGATGTCGCCGATACCCATGTGGTCCGCCCTTCGCGTTGTCTGTGGCCGTTGGGAAGGCTATGCCCCGGCGGCTCGCCGGTGTAACAGGCGCGCGGGCCACCGCAAGGGTTCAAGAGCGCGGGTCACATGGTGCCGAAGCCCACCCGGCGGGCCTCCGACTCCCCGATCTCCACGTACGCCAGCTTGTCGACGGGCACGACCACCCGCCGGCCGCGGTCGTCGGTCAGGGCGAAAACCCCCGAGCCCTTAGGGCTCAGGGCCGCGGTGAGTGCGGCCTCGATCTCCTCGGCGCTCTGACCGCTGTCGACGGTCAGCTCGCGGGCGGCGTACTGCACGCCGATCTTGACCTCCACGGGCACTCCCTCACGATCGCCGGGGACGACAGACGCGGCACACGCCCAAATCTGACCGGTACTGCGGTGTCGTGGTCAGGCTAGTCGAGGTGCGGTACGCCGGCCCGCGCCTCGGCTACGCCGTGGGTGAATCGTGCTCGGCGGTGAGCGGGTAGCCGCCGATGCCGCGCCAGGCCAGCCCGGCCAGCAGTCGGGCCGCCGCGTCGCGGGGGAGCGTGCGGCCGGCCGCCAGCCAATAGCGCGCGCTGACCTGAGCCATGCCGACCAGTCCGACGGCGAGCAGCCGCGCTTCGTCGGGCGGCAGCCCGGTGTCCTCTCCGATGACCGCGCCGATCGCGTCCGCGCACTCCTCGGTCGTGCGCTCGACGCGAGCGCGCACCGGGGCGACGTTGGTGAGGTCCGACTCGAAGACCAGCCGGAAGGACTCACTGTCCTGGTCCACGAACGAGAAGTACGCCGCGATGCCGGCAGCCACCCGCTGCTTGTTCTCGGTCGTAGCCCCCAGCGCCCCCCGGACCTGTGCGACGAGCCTTTCCGCGTGCTCGTCGAGTAGCGCGAGGTAGAGCTCCTGCTTGCCCGGGAAGTGCTGGTAGAGCACCGGCTTGCTGACCCCGGCCTCCTCGGCGATGTCGTCCATCGCGGCTGCGTGGTAGCCGTTGGCGACGAAGACGGTGCGGGCGGCGTCGAGCAGCTGCGC
>JBBSMJ010000344.1:0-2032 GCA_038233235.1 Actinomycetes bacterium
ACCCAGCTCGACGAGCTTCGCGCCGCGGTGGACCTCGACACGACCACCGAGTGGGACCGGCTCGACCCGGACACCTCAGCCGGACGGTGGTGTGCGCACCGCGCCGCCGTACTGGCCCGGCCCGACCCCGGGTCGGCGCTCGACATCCCCGTCCCCGAACGGGTAGAGACCCGGCCGCAGCGCAAGCCGGTGGCCACCCAGGAGGCGTTCGGGCGCCTGCTGCTCGCGCTGGCCCGCGAGGAGGAGGTGGCGCCGTACCTCGTCACCACCGCTCCGGACGTCGCGGTGTCGACCAACCTCGCGGGTTTCATCAACCGGACCGGCGTGTTCTCGCCAGCCGACGTGGAGGACTGGCGGGAGCCGGACTCGCCGCTGAAATGGCGGCAGACGCCCAGCGGGCAGCACATCGAGCTGGGCATCAGCGAGATGAACCTGTTCCTGCTGCTCGGCCAGCTCGGACTGTCCTGGGACCTCTCCGGCCAGCCGCTGCTGCCGGTGGGCACGCTGTACGACCCGTTCGTTTGCCGGGGGCTGGACGCGTTCGTCTACGCCACCTACTCGGGGGCCCGCTTCGTCGTCGCCGGCACCCCGTCCGGGGTGACGCTGGCGCCCGAGGGCGGCGCCCACCAGTCGACGATCACCGCGTCGATCGGGCTGGAGCTCCCCGGCGTCACCTACTGCGAACCGGCGTACGCCGGGGCGCTGGATTGGCTGCTTTGCGACGCGCTGCGGCGGATCGCCCAGGGCGAGGAGGGCGCGGCGACGTACCTGCGGTTGTCCACCCGACCGCTCGACCAGGCGCCGTTCGAGGCCGCCCGCGAACGGTTGGGGGATGCCGAGCTGCGCCGCCAGGTGCTGGCTGGCGGCTACCGGCTGGTCGACGCCTCCCCGGTGGACGGTCCGGTGGTGCATCTCGTCGGCTGCGGCGCGGTGCTGCCCGAGATGCTCGCCGCGGCGCAGGAGCTCGCGGAGGAGGGCGTTGCCGCGCACATCACCGACGTCACCTCCCTGGACCGGCTCTACACGGCCTGGCGAGAGAGCCTGCGTGCCGACCTGCGATCCGTCCGCGGGCCCCGGCGTACGCCGCTGCACACGCTGTTCCCCGAGCGCGCGCCGGTGGTCACCGTGCACGACGCCGCCTCTCACGCCATGGCCTGGCTGGGTTCCGCGCTCGGGGTGCCGGCGGTGCCGCTGGGCGTCGACGCGTTTGGCCAGTCCGGCAGCGTCGCCGACCTCTACGAGCTGCACGACCTCACCGCTGGCAGCATCGTCAACGCCGCCCTGGCCGCCCTGGCGCTGTACGCCGACCGGTGAGCTGACTGTGAACTGACCGGTCAGCTGGCTGTGAGGAAGAGGCCCTTGGCCCGCCAGTCGACGCCGTCGATGCCCGGGCCGCTCACCGCGGTCGGCGTCCCCGACACCCGACCGTTGGACAGGCCCACGCGGCGGAGGCGACCGTCGGCCTTGCTGGCGTAGTAGAGCTTGCCGCCACTGGCGAACATCCCCGTGACTTGGGTCCAGTCGACCGCGCCGGTGTTGCCGGTGGCGGTGAACCGCTCCGCGCCGACGATCTCGCTCTCCCGGGTGAAGTAGCGGTAGTACAGCGCCCGCTGCCCAGAGACCGTGTAATAGAACCTGCCCCCGTCGTAGGCGAGGCCGGTGAGCTTGGCGACCTCACTCGCAAAGCGCCCGCGGTAGAGGTTGACCGCACGACGCGGGCCGACGCTGGAGCCGGAGAACGAGCGGGCGTAGAGCTTGCCGTCGGACCATCCGGTGTAGAGCTGGCCGTTGATCATGACCGCGCCCCGCGCGTAGCGCCAGTCGACCCCCATCCGGCCGAGGGTGCGGCCGCTGCCGGTCGACGTGCCGGTGAAGTAGCGGGCGCGCACGTCCGTCCCGGGAGCACCGTTGCCGGTGGCGCCGACCAGGTGGACGTCGCCGGGTAGCGCCCCGGCGTTCACCGGTGGCACAGCGGCTCCGCCGAGGAGCGGGAAGAGCGCCAACCTCGGGTGGTACTCCCCGCCGGTGTAGT
>JBBSMJ010000345.1:0-2027 GCA_038233235.1 Actinomycetes bacterium
CAGCGTCGCGGTGTCCGAGGTCGGGGCGCGCCCGCCGGGCGCCCAGATCATGTCCCTACTGTCCTACGCGTACGAGGTGGACTTCCCGACTTCCTGGGCGCAGCTGATGGTTCTCGACTCCTTTTCGCCGCCCGAGCGGCGCTGGTCCGTTGGGGCGGCGTACCTGCGCGGTCAGGGCAGTGGTCGGGTGCGCGCCGTCCACGGCGTCGCGGAGCTGCACCGGGAGCTGGGTCACCTGGTGGTGGAGGCCCGGTTGCCCCGTGCCGGTCAGCTGCCGTCCGGTTCCTACGAGGGGGACGGGTACGTGCTGGTGCGGCACGGCGAGACCGAGGTCGTCGCGGAGGCGCTGCGGCGGATCGTGTCCGGCCTTCGGGTGGAGCTGGGATGAGTCTGCTGCCGTCGGGACAGGGAGCCACTCGGTGAGCTCGACCGTTCTCATGCTCTCGCCCGGCTTTCCCCGGGAGATGGCGCTGTTCACCGGTGGACTGGCGGCGGTGGGGGCGCGGGTCCTCGGGCTGGGTGATCAGCCGGTGCACGCGCTGCCGCCGCGGGCGCGCGAGGCGCTGACGCACTACTCCTACGTCGGTTCTCTTGTCGACGAGGACGCTGTGCTCGGCGTCGTGGCCAATCTCTCGAGGCACGTGCAGATCGACCGGGTGGAGTGCCTCTGGGAGCCGTACATGGTGCTCGCCGCACGGCTGCGAGTGGCGCTAGGTCTGCCCGGCCTCACCGTCGAGCAGACGTTGCCGTTTCGCGACAAGGAGCTGATGAAGCAGGTCGTCGACGCGGCCGGCATCCGGACGCCGCGGCACGAGAGCGCAACCACGGTTGCGCAGGTGTGGGCGGCAGTGGACGGCATCGGTTTCCCGCTCATCCTCAAGCCGATTGCGGGTGCCGGTTCCGCAGACACCTACCGCGTCGACTCCGCCGTGGAGCTGGACGACGTGCTGCCGATGCTGCGCCACGTACCCGAGATCAGCGTCGAGGAGTTCGTCGACGCGGAGGAACTCACCTACGACACCATCTGCGCCGACGGTCGCGTACTGGTCGAGAACATCTGCTGGTATCGACCGCGCCCGCTCATCGCCAAGCAGCACGAGTGGGTGAGCCCGATCACCATGGTGCTGCGAGACCGCACCGTACCGGAGCTGCAGGACGGTCGGGAGATGGGCGCCGCGGTGCTGCAGGCGCTGGGCTTCCGTGACGGGTTCACGCACATGGAGTGGTACCGCAAGGCGGACGGCGAGGTCGTCTTCGGGGAGATCGGGGCCCGTCCGCCCGGTGCTCGCACCGTCGACGTCATGAACTACGCGACCGACAACGACCTGTACCTCCGCTGGGCCGAGGCGGTGGTGCACGGCGCGCTGTCGGAGCCGGTCGAGCATCACTACAACGCGGCGAGTGTCTTCAAGCGGGCCCACGGGGCCGGCCGGATCGCGTCGGTCGAGGGCCTCGACCCCTTGCTTGCGCAGTACGCCGACTCCGTGGCGCTCGTCGACCTGCTTCCGATCGGTGCGCCGCGTCGCAACTGGCGATCGACCGTCGTCTCCGACGGCATGCTCGTCGTACGGCACCGGGAGCTGGCTGACGCGGTGCACATCGCCGACCGTTTCGCCGCCGACCTGCACCTGTACGCCGGCTGACACTCGAGAATTGGAGCTCCCGCGAACCGACCTGGCGGCACGCGTCGCGTACGAGGACGTCAAGCGACACCTCCTAACGGCTCAACCGGACGTTCGACGCGCTGACACCGAGGGCAAGACTTCGTTGAAGGTATCCGAAGCAGTATGCTTCACGATATGCCCGATATGACCACGATCAAGGTGCCGAAGGCCCTACGCGAGTCGGTCATGAGTTCAGCGCGGGTCGAGGGGCTGACAGCCGCAGAATTCCTGGAACTCCTCATGCAGGAGCATGCCCGAAACCAAAGATTCGCCGCGGTCCGGCAGGCGTACGCCACCTCCGTGCACGATCGTGACTACGACGAGATCACCGAAGGCTGGGACGAGGCAGTCGCCGATGGCCTC
>JBBSMJ010000346.1:0-2003 GCA_038233235.1 Actinomycetes bacterium
AGCTCACAAGACCAGGCCGAGCCGGAAGCCTGCGTACGCCAGCGCGATCCCGATCCCGACGCTGAGCAGGACGACCAGCGCCGCGCCGCGCCGGTGACCGGACTCGGCCAGCGCGACAACCTCGAAGGCGAAGGTCGAGGCCGTGGTGAACGCGGCCAGGAAACCGGCGCCGAGCAGCGCGACCAGGGTGTCGCCGAGCTGCCGGCGGACCACCACCCCGGCGAGCACTCCAGCCGCCGCACTGCCGAGCAGGTTCACCGACAGCGTCCCCCACGGCAGGCGGCTGCCGAACCGCGAGCTGACGGCAGCGTCGAGCAGATAGCGGCAAGGCGCGCCGCACGCGGCGCCGAGCGCCACCGCCCACCAGGTCACCGTTGGTCTTTCACGCCGAGCACCGCCCGGGCGAGCAACAGCCCCACCGCGGTGGCGAGGAGCATGCTGCCGACCGACACCCCGATGTACGCCCCGGCCATCGCCCCGCGTCCGGCGCGCAACAGCTCGACGGCGTCGACGGAGAAGGTGGAAAACGTGGTGTAACCGCCGAGCACGCCTGTCCCGAGCAGCAGGCGGGGGAAGTGCGAGGCGGGGAACCGGGTCGCGAGCACCACGACCAACGCGGCCAGCGCGGCGCAGCCGCTCGCGTTGGCGACGAACGTCGACCAGGCCCACGTGCCCGGCGCGTGCGGCAGCACCTCGGCGACCCCGAGCCGGGCCAGTCCGCCGACAGCTCCACCGAGCCCGACCACGAGGGCGGCGAGCGGGTGTCCCGGTCGAACCGCGACGTCCTGCTCGGGGCAGTCAGGCACCGGCGTCCCCCCTCGGCAGCGGACCGAGTGTAGGGCGGTCGTCCTCCGCAAGAGGTGACACACATTCTTCATCGGCGGGCACTTGCGGTAGTTACCCGCGGGTAGCATCATGAGGTTACTCGTCAGTAGCCAAATGCCGCAGATGCGGACGACACGGGAGTCCCTTCCACCATGGGTCACTACAAGAGCAACTTGCGCGACATCGAGTTCAACCTGTTCGAGGTCTTCGGCGCAGACCGACACCTCGGCACCGGACCGTTCTCGCAACTCGACGTCGACTCGGCGAAGGACCTGCTCCGCGAGGTGGAGCGGCTGGCCAGCCACGACCTGGCAGCCTCCTTCGCCGACGGCGACCGCAACCCCCCGGTGTTCGACCCCGAGGCCGGCACCGTGACGGTGGCCGCGAGCTTTCACAAGAGCTATCAGGCCTACGTGGACGGCGGGTGGGACACCTTCCCGCTGATGGCCGAGCTCGGTGGCATCGGCGCCCCGCCCTCGCTCATCTGGGCGGTGGCCGAGATGGTGCTCGGCGCGAACCCGGCCATCTACATGTTCGCCGCCGGTCCCGCCTTCGCCCAGATCCTGCACATCAACGGCACCCCCGCGCAGAAGAAGTTCGCCGAGCTCGCCATCGAGCGGCACTGGGGGGCCACGATGGTGCTCACCGAGCCGGACGCCGGCTCCGACGTCGGAGCGGGGCGGGCCACCGCCACCCAGCAGCCCGACGGCACCTGGCACCTCGAGGGGGTCAAGCGCTTCATCACCAGCGCCGAGTGGGACTGGCCGGAGAACATCTTCCATCTGGTCCTGGCCCGACCCGTCGGAGTCCCCGGCGCAGGTGGTCCGGGCACGAAGGGACTCTCGCTGTTCCTCGTCCCCAAGATCCTGGTCAACTCCGACGGCACGCTGGGCGAGCGCAACGGCGCGTACGTCACCAATCTCGAGAAGAAGATGGGGCTCAAGGTCTCGACGACCTGTGAGGTGACCTTCGGCGACAAGCACCCGGCGATCGGCACGCTGGTCGGCGACGTCCACGACGGCATCGCGCAGATGTTCCAGGTCATCGAGTATGCCCGGATGATGGTCGGCACCAAGGCCATCGCCACGCTGTCGACCGGCTACCTCAACTCCCTCGACTACGCCAAGACCCGCGTCCAGGGGGCCGACCTCACCCAGTTGACCGACAAGACGGCCCCC
>JBBSMJ010000347.1:0-2000 GCA_038233235.1 Actinomycetes bacterium
CCTCCCTTCGGGCCCGACGCCGCTTGTTCGTGCGCGCGTCAGCGCCCCTCGAACTGCCCGAGGTCGACCTGCCGATCGACCCATGGTTGCTGGGGGCCTGGCTGGGAGACGGCGCGACGCGCAGCGGTCAGATCACGGTCGGTCATCCGGACAGCGACGACATGCTGCGCCTGCTGAAGGAGCACTGGGACGGCGAGGTCACGGTGCAGCGGCACTCGGCTACCAGCACCGGGCTCGCAATCAGCCTGCTGCGGCCGCGCCCGGACCTGTGCCCCTACGGCCATGACAGCTTCCGCATGGTCCGCCGGCGGGCCACCGAGCATCGGCGTTGTCTCCGAGAGGGCGAGCATCTCCCGGCAGGGCGCTGGAACGCGTCGCTGTCCGAACTGCTCTCGCGCTCGGGTCTGATCGGTCACAAGCACGTCCCCAACGCCTACCTGCGGGCCTCTCAGGCTCAGCGACTAGCCCTTCTCTGTGGCCTCATGGACACGGACGGCAGCTGGAACGACCTGCGAAACAGGGCGGTCTTCGTGACGACGACGCATGGCCTGGCGACCGCTGTGAGAGAGCTGGTCCACAGCCTGGGCGGCACGAGCACCTTGTTCGGTAAGCCCTACCAAGCCGTTCGCGGGTCGCGCACTGCGTACCGCGTGGAGTTCCGGCCACGCGGCTTCAACCCGTTCTCACTGCCTCGCAAAGCCGTCAAGGTCGACCAGTGGCAAGCCAAGTCAGCCGTGCACCCCGGCGGGACCGTCCGGCGAGAGCAGCGGCGCACCATCGCCGCTGTTCGGCCCGTCGCACCTGTCGCGACGCAGTGCGTCGAGGTCGACTCGTCGGACTCGCTCTACCTGTGCGGCAAGGACTACGTCCCCACCCACAACACCGGGCGCGCGCCTGGCGAGATGTTCGAGGGCAAGGCGCTGTTCCAGATGAAGTTCTACGCGCTGGTGCTCTGGCGCACCACCGGCGTGATCCCTCGTCTGCTCCAACTGATGTATCTCGGCGACCGCGAGGTCCTGCGCTACTCCCCCGACGAGGCCGACCTGCTGGCTACCGAGCGAAAGCTGCTGGCCCTGTGGGAGGCGATCGAGCGGGCGACCCAGCGGCGGGAGTTCCTGTCCCGGCCGTCCAGGCTGTGCGACTGGTGTGATCACCAGGCGCTGTGCCCGTCGTTCGGCGGGATGCCGCCGCCGTTTCCCGACGTCGTGCCGGGCCCCGACAACCCGCTCCCCCACCAACGGGCGGCGGTCGAGGCGGCTCGACAGGCGGAAGCGGTCGGTGAGGATGGCGCCGGCCCCGGCGGTACACCTCCGGACGTGAGCGACGACGGTTCCCGCCACCGAGGAGGAACCCCGTGAGCATCACCGAGCAGACGCCCGAGACGGCCGAGGCCCATGCCGACGAGCTGGTGACCGGAGCAGTGATGACCACCCCGGCCAGCCTGGCAATCGGGACCGGCCTCTCTACCTTCCCCTGCCGGAGAGCTTCGAGTCGGTGGAGCAGGAGTGGGTGCACCGCAAGGCCAAGCTCGCCGCGGCGTTGCGGATGTTCTCCAAGGCCGGCCTGGACGAGGGAGTGGCCGGCCATGTGACGGTGCGCGACCCCGAGTTCCCCGACTCCTACTGGGTGAACCCGTTCGGCGTGCACTTCAGCATGATCAAGAGCAGCGACCTGGTCCGGGTCGACCACGCCGGCAACCTCGTGGAGGGCGAGCGCGCGGTCAACGGCGCCGCAGTCGCCATCCACTGCGCCGCGCACGCGCACGGCCTGTACGGCAAGACGCTGTCCTCGCTCGACATGACGATGTCGAGCCGCTGACGCAGGACTCGTGCGCGTTCTACGACGACGTCGGGGTCTACGCCGACTACCGCGGCGTCGTGCTCGACAACGCCGAGGGCGAGCGGATCGGTCGGGCGCTCGGCCCGCACAAGGCCGTCATCCTGCGCAACCACGGGATGCTGACCGTCGGTGAGAGCATCGACAGTGCCGCCTGGTGGTTC
>JBBSMJ010000348.1:0-1995 GCA_038233235.1 Actinomycetes bacterium
CTGTAGGGCCCCTGTAGACCGCAGCGGCGACGCCACCCTCGCGCAGAGTCAGCCGCGCCGGACGAGCCGGCGCACAGCGCCACGACGGTCTTTCCGGCGCTGATCACCGAGGATCTGGCGGACGACGTTGCGGCCGGGTATGCCGGTCACTCCGCCACCGCCGTGCGTGCCGGACCCGGCTTGGTAGAGACCGCGTACCGGCGTACGCAGGTCGGCGTAGCCGGCCGCGGGACGGGCGTGGAACATCTGCGCCGGCGTCAACTCGCCGTGGAAGATGTTGCCGCCGATCAGGTGGTACTCGTGCTCCATGTCGTACGGCCCGAGAACCGTGCGGTGCAGGACGGAGCTGGTAAATCCGGGGGCGACCGCGTCCATGCGGGCGAAGACCCGGTCAGCGTACGCCGCGAGCTCGTCGCGGTGCGGCTCGGAGTTCCAGGTGTGCGGAACCCACTGGGTGAACATCGACATGACATGGTGCCCCGGCGGCGCCAGGGAATCGTCGAACACGCTGGGAATGCATATGTCGGCGAACGGGAGGTTGGCGGGCCTCCCGGCAACCGCCTCCTGGTAAGCGTTCTCGAGGTCGTCGAGGCTCTCCGCCAGCACGATGGTGCCGCCGTGTACTTGCGGGTCGAACCCGGGCTTGCTGGCGAACTCCGGCAACCGGTCCAGCGCGACATTGATCTTCACGGTGCCACTGCGGGTGCGCCAGCGCTCGATGTCCTCGACGAACTCCGCCGGCAATACAGCGCGATCCAGCAGCCGCAGAAAGGAGATCTGCGGATGGGCGGTGGTGACCACCACCGGCGCGTGCAATTGCGCACCGGACTCGAGGGTCACGCCGGTCACCGCACCGTCGGCCGTCTCGATCCGCGCCACCGGTGCGTTGGTGCGGATCTGTGCGCCGTACAAGCGAGCCGCGGAGGCGAGGGCCTGGGTGACGCCGCCCATGCCACCGCGCGGGAAGCCCCACGCGCCGAGCTGACCGTCACCGAGGTCGCCGATGTGGTGGTGCGCCATGACGTACGCCGTGCCCGCGGAACGGGGGCCGGCCCAGGTGCCGATGACGCCGGACACCGATGCCGCGGCCTGCACCGCATCGGAGACGAAGAAGTCCTCCACCACGTCCGCGATGCTCATCGTTAGCAGTCGGGTGATGTCCACCGCCCGCCGCTCGTCGACATTCCTGAGCTTTGTCAGCAGCCGGACCTGCCGGGCCAGATCACCCGGATGCCTCGAGCCGAGGCGCGGCGGGATCTCGGCGAGCAGCGGGCCCAGGATCGATGCCAGGGATCCGAACCAGTCGACCCAGCGCTCGAACGCGTCGGCGTCCTTGTCGGCGAACTTCGCTATCTGCTCGCGGCGAGCAGCCGGATCATCGGGGAGTTGGAGGTAGCGGCCGTCTCGGCGGGGGGCGAAGTACGGCCCTTGCGGGTACACGTGGTAACCGTGCCGGGTCAGCTGCAGCTCCCTGACCAGCGTCGGCGGCAGGAGTGAGACGACGTACGACAGCATGGTGACCGTGTAGTCCGGCCCGAAGGGATGCTCGCTGACCGCCGCGCCCCCGACCACGTCGCGGGCCTCGCAGACCACGGTGCGCAGACCGCTCTTGGCGAGGTAGGCCGCCGCCACCAGCCCGTTGTGACCGCCGCCTACCACGATCGCATCGTGGTCGTCCCTCATGCGCTCCCCTCCCGTACCGGGGGCAACTCTAGGGTCGAGCGCTGCGCAGCCGGCGCCCGTCAAGCACGAACGCCAGCGGGCCCACGGTGAGACGGTGGTGTCCTCACCGCGGGCCCGACTGGAGAATCAGCGACTACGAGGACCCGCTGGGCAGGCTGAACTCCTGCGTCTGGGGGTTCAAGTGGTCGAGCTTGATCGACTGCTTCCGCACGTCGCGCAGCTTGGGGCGGAAGAGGTTCAGGCCTTCGGTGATGGAACTCTCGTGGATGACCTTGTTGTACCAGTACGAGGACCATGCACCGCCGATGTCGA
>JBBSMJ010000349.1:0-1981 GCA_038233235.1 Actinomycetes bacterium
CGGCATGGCGAGGATCGCGCACCAGGGACGGTCGACTGGGACTCTCCTGGCGTCGCCGACGCGTACGCCGACCGGGTGCTCGCCGTGATGGCCGCGCGCGGTCTCGACGTCCGCGACCGGGTGCGCTGGCGCGTAGTCCGCTCCCCGGCCGACCTCGAGTGGGAGACGCGCGCTCCCGGCGGTGCCATCTACGGGACGTCGTCCAACGGGGTGCGTTCGGCGTTCCTGCGGCCTGCGAACGTCTCCCCCGTCCGCGGTCTCTTTCTTGTCGGCGGCTCCACGCACCCCGGAGGTGGACTGCCGCTCGTGGGGCTCTCTGCGGCCATCGTCGCCGACCTGATCGGCCCCGGATAAACCTACTCGCCTGGGCCGGACTCGGGTCAGCGCAGCCGGCGCCGGATGACGACCAGCAGCTGGGCGAGACCCACCACGCCGAGTCCGACCCAGGCTGCGGCGCCCAGGGTCGACCACAGGCGTACGCCGAACAGCGCCGCGCAGCCGAGGAAGATCGCCGTCACGGTGATGCGGGTCCCCCGCTCCCACACGGTGACCACACCGATCTCCGCCATGCCACCGGCGGCGGCCCGCGCGCGGGAGTACTCCAGCAGCCAGGACAGCGCGCCGCCGAGGATGCACAGCCATGCCGGCGCGCCGAGAACCCACAGGGCGACGACGTACGCCGCGTCCGACACGCGGTCGACCACGGAGTCCAGCACGTGGCCGAAGCGGGTCGCCCGGTCGGTGAGGATCGCCACCGCCCCGTCGAGGGTGTCGAGCAGCCCACTGCCGACGACGAGGAGACCGGCGAGCAGGACCCACCCGGCGCCGCGACCGAGGCAGAGCAGCGGCACCAGGGCGCTGGCCAGCAGCCCAGCGCCGGTAAGGGTGTCCGGCGAAACCCGGGCGGCCGCCAGCGGACGAGCCGCGACGTAGCTGAGCCGCAGCCAGCCACCCACCCACACCGACGACCGTGGGTCGAAGCCCCCGTGCAGCTCCGCCCACCGGGTGAGGTACGCCTCCCGGTCGAGTGTCACGGCGAACAACTGGCACAGGCCATGGCCCGGCAGGCTACTCGCCGACCTGCCGCGCGCTGCGTTGCTGGATACGCTCGGCGAGTGACCAGCGAGTCGATGTCGCAGCCGGTCCCGGCGGACGCGGTGGACCTGCGCGGCCGGGTGCAGAAGCGGCTCGACGAGTTCGTCGCCGGCCAGCTGCCCGTGCTGGACGGCGTGAGCGACGAGCTGGGGCCAGTGGTCGACACTCTGAACGAACTGCTGGCCAGCGGCAAGCGGCTGCGGCCGGCCTTTTGCTACTGGGGCTGGCGGGGAGCAGGCGGACCCGATAGCGAAGAGATCGTCGCCGCCGCCGCGGCGCTCGAGCTGCTGCAGGCGTGCGCGCTGGTCCACGACGACGTGATGGACGGCAGTGACACCCGGCGGGGGCAGCCCGCGGTGCACCGTCGCTTCGCGTCGCTGCATCGCGGCGCCGGCTGGCTCGGTTCGCCGGAGGGGTTCGGCGTCGGCGCGGCGATCCTGCTCGGCGACCTGTGCCTGTCCTGGTCCGACGAGCTGCTCTACCGCAGCGGCCTGTCCCTGGAAGCGCTGCACCGGGCGAAGCCGACGTACGACGCGATGCGCACCGAGCTGATGACAGGGCAGTACCTCGACCTGCTGGAGCAGGCCCGCGGCGGCGGCTCGGCGGAGCGCGCGATGAGAGTGGTGCGCTACAAGAGCGCGAAGTACACCGTCGAGCGGCCGCTGCACCTGGGCGCCGCGCTGGCCGCCGCCGAGCGAGACGTGACCGACGCCTTCTCGTCGTACGGGCTGCCGCTCGGCGAGGCCTTCCAGCTGCGCGACGACGTGCTGGGGGTCTTCGGCGACCCGGAGCAGACCGGCAAGCCGGCCGGCGACGACCTGCGCGAAGGCAAACGCACCGTGCTGGTCGCCGAGGCCCTGGAGCGGGCGACACCGGCGCAAGCGGC
>JBBSMJ010000350.1:0-1975 GCA_038233235.1 Actinomycetes bacterium
CCGAGGCCCAAGCCGACGGCCAGGGCGAGCGCCACCGCGGCCCTTCGCGGCGCCCGCAGCAGGCAGCCAGCGCCCGCGATGAACAGCAGCCACCAGGCGACGAGGTCGACGGAGAATCGCAGTCGGGTGTCGTTAGCTACCTCGGCCGACGGCCAGACCCGCCCGGTGAAGGAGAGCAGGCCGGAGATGTCGTGTGCGGGCACCAGGCTGGCCAGCCCGAACACTCCGGCGGCCAGCAGCCAGCCCCAACCGGGAATTCGTCCCAGCCGTCGACGCCGGGTGGCTTCGCTGGTCACCACGCCGGCGCTGGACACCTGCGCCACTATGCCTGCTGCGCTACGCCGTTGCCCGGTCCGCGTAGCGTGGCGAGGGTGGGACGAGTGGTGGGGCTCTACGTCGCCGCGTCGGGCGGCCTGCCGATGCGATCGGTGGACTCAGCGGTATCCGCCGTCGGACAGGGACTGCTGGGCGACCGCTACCAGGCCGGCACGGGCGAGTGGTCCTACGACCCGCGGCTGTGCAACGACGTCACGCTCATCGCCGTGGAGGCGCTCGCCGCCGCCCGGGCCGAGCACGGCGTCGACCTCGAGCAGGGCGCCGCACGCCGCAACGTGGAAACCCGCGGGGTCGATCTCGACGAGCTGATCGGGCGCCAATTCCGTGTCGGCGAGGCTGTGCTGTACGGAGAGCGCCCGTGCGACCCGTGCCGTTACCTCGACCGGGTCACCGGGCAACCGGCCAAGTCAGCGCTGCAAGGACGGGGCGGCCTGCGGGCAACGGTCCTCACCGGTGGTCGGCTGCGCGTCGGCGACCTGATCTTCACGGCGTAGATCGTCGGCGTCCTGATCTGTACGGCGTCCTGATCGTCCCGGCGTGACCGTCGCGGCGTGACCGTGGAAAGAGTTGCACTTGAGTGGTGCAAAGGTTCCGCGGTCATCCGGGCCGCAGCCACGCCGCCGCATCGCGGGGCAACTCCCGTACGACGCCGGGCTCGCTGGCCAGCAGCACCTCACCCTCCGGGAGTGACATCGGCTCCGCCCCCAGGTTGACGGCACACAGCAGCGCGCTGCCCGCTCGCTCCGGTTGCCGGGAGAACAGCAGGCAGTCGGCGGGGGTGTCGGCGTACCAGGAGAGTGAGCCGCCGCCGAGCTCCGGCTGCGTACGCCGCAGCGCCAGCGCCCGGCGGTACAGCGCGAGCATCGAGTCGTCGTCGCCCTGCTGCTCCGCCACGGTGAGCGCTGCCCAGTCCGCGGGCATCGGCAACCACGGCTCGACGCCGTCGGGGCAGAAGCCATAGGGCGGCACCGTGCCCGACCAGGGCAGCGGCACCCGGGCGCCGTCCCGCCCGGGCCGGCTCCGGCCGGACCGCTCGTACAAGGGGTCCTGGATCGCTGCGGGCGGAATCTCCACCTGCGGGAGGCCGAGTTCCTCGCCCTGGTAGAGGTAGACGGGTCCGGGCAGCGCGAGCAGCAGCAGCGCCGCCGCGCGCGCCCGGCGCCGGCCCACCTCGCCCCCGCCGAAGCGGGTGAGGTGGCGTACGGCGTCGTGGCTGGACAGCACCCAGGTCGTGGGGGCGCCGACCTCCGCCGTCGCGGCAAGTGACTCGTCGATGGCCGCGCGGAGTTGCCCCGCGTCCCAGTCCGCCCACGCGAGGTGGAAGTTGAAGGCGAGGTGCAGCTCGTCATGGCGGACATAGCGAGCCCGGGCCGCTGTGGAGGCGAGGTAGACCTCCCCCACCGCCATGCGGTCCCCGATGTAGGAGTCGAGGATCACCCGCCACCGCCGGTAGACCTCGTGCACCTCCGGCTGGTCCCAGCTGTAGCGGGTTTCCGCACCGTGCCCGTGCATCTCCCACGTGTATCGACCCGGGTTGTCCCGCAACTGCCGGTCTTTGACCAAGCCGTGCGCGACGTCGACCCGGAAGCCGTCGACCCCTCGATCGAGCCAGCAGCGCAGCGTGCGGTCGTAGTCCGCG
>JBBSMJ010000351.1:0-1943 GCA_038233235.1 Actinomycetes bacterium
CCGTCGCCGCGAACGTCGCCGACGATGGGCAGGTCGCTCAACTTCTCGAGGGTCGCCCGGAAGGCCCCCTCGCTCTGCTGGACGTGTTCGTTGAGCTGTTCGCGCTCGAAGATGTCGAGGTTGGCCATCGCGACCGCAGCGGATACCGGGTGGCCGCCGAAGGTGTAGCCGTGGGCGAAGCTTGCCGTGCCGTGGCGGAAGGGCTCCATCACTCGGTCTGTCGTCAGCATCGCGCCGATGGGCGAGTATCCCGACGTCAGACCCTTGGCGATCGTCACGATGTCCGGCTGGTATCCGTAGCGTTCGGCCCCGAAGTAGTGGCCGAGACGGCCGAAGGCGCAGATCACCTCGTCGGAGACCAGCAGCACGTCGTACTCGTCGCAGATCTCCCGGACGCGGTCGAAGTAGCCCGGCGGCGGCGGGAAGCAACCCCCGGAGTTCTGCACCGGCTCAAGGAAGACCGCGGCAACCGTCTCCGGCCCCTCGAACTCGATGGCCTCCGCGATCCGGTCGGCGGCCCAACGCCCGAACGCGGTCAGGTCGTCGCCGTGCTCGGGCGCCCGGTAGAAGTTGGTGTTGGGCACCTTGAGTGCCCCCGGCACCAGCGGCTCGAATGCTGACTTGGCCGCAGGGATCCCGGTGATAGACAGCGCTCCGTGCGGGGTGCCGTGGTAGGCGATCGAACGGCTCACCACCTTGTGCTTCAGCGGTTTGCCGGTGAGCTTGAAGTACTGCTTGGCGACCTTCCACGCGCTCTCCACCGCCTCGCCACCGCCGGTAGTGAAGAAGACGCGCTCGAGGTCGCCGGGAGCGAGGTCGGCGAGCCGGTCCGCCAGCTCCACCGCCTGCGGGTGGGCGTAGCTCCACAGCGGGAAGAACGCCAGTTCCGCGGCCTGCTTGGCGGCCGCCTCGGCCAGCTCGGTGCGGCCGTGACCGGCCTGTACGACGAACAACCCGGCGAGTCCGTCGAGGTAGCGCCGACCGCGGTCGTCCCACACGTAGGCCCCGTCGCCGCGCACGATGACCGGGACGTCGCTGTGCTCGTACGTCGACATCCGGCTGAAATGCAGCCACAGGTGGTCGCGCGCCTTGGCGGCGAGCTCACTTGCCCGGGTGGTGGCCGAGGTGTCCATCCCGTCGGCTGCTCCCTCGCGAGGGACCTCGGGGACATCTTGCGGTGTGGTGGTCATCGGGTGCCCCAGGTGTAGGTCTGCTTGCGCAGTTTGAGGTAGACGAAGGTCTCGGTGCCGCGGACGCCGGGGATGGCCCGGATGCGGGTGTTGAGCACATCGAGGAGGTGGCCGTCGTCCTCGCACACCACCTCGGCGAGCAGGTCGAACGACCCGGCCGTGATGACGACGTAGTCGACCTCGTCCATGGCTGCGAGCGCGTCGGCGACGGACTCCAGATCGCCCTCCACCCGGATGCCGATCATCGCCTGGCGGGAGAAGCCCACCTGCAGTGGATCGGTGACGGCGACGATCTGCACGACCCCGGCTTCCAGCAGTCGTTGTACGCGCTGGCGTACCGCCGCTTCGGACAGGCCGACGGCTCGCCCGACGCTGGCGTAGGCCGCTCTGCCATCCTGCTGCAGTTGCTCGATGATGGCCTTGGACGTGGCGTCGAGCACGACGCCCTTGCCCCGCGCGTCGCCGCGTCCGTTGCTGTGCTGGGGAGCCACGACGCCATCCTCTCGACCTCCCTGCCCGCTGGCAAGCGGATCCGTGTCATGCGGAAAGAGATTCTGCGCAATCCGTCGTCAGCACCGGCCGAGACTGTCGAGCGTGACCGTTTGACGGCTAGGGTGGGGACGAGCTTTCGGCGTACACCGCCGGCCGATCCGCCGTGAACCCGTGAAGGGGAGAGTGCATGAGCGACAAGCAGACGTTGCGCAACTTCGTTGCCGGGGAGCACGTGGACGGCGCCAACGGCGTCATCGCCGA
>JBBSMJ010000352.1:0-1938 GCA_038233235.1 Actinomycetes bacterium
GGACGGACGGCTCCACCTTCCCTTCAACACCTGCCGGCGGCCCCTCGGATACGCCGCCTTCCACTCTGAGTATTTACTCGACTACGACGAGTACCGACTGTAGTGAGAAGGGCCCCCGATCTTGGGCACCTCGCCGGGCAAGGAAAGCGTCGTTCGCGGTGTTCGACAGGATCACGGAGTGGACTGACCAGGAGGGTGCGCTGTGCTGACTGACCCAGCTGCGGGTCCAACGCAGCGAGCGGCCTCCACCGCGCGGATCTGGACCGCGTTGTCGATCGTCTACGTCTTCTGGGGCTCCACCTACCTCGGTATCCGCGTCGTGGTCGAAACGATGCCCCCGTTTCTCTCCGCTGGCGCCCGGTTCCTCGCCGCCGGGGGCCTGCTGGCCGCCATCCTGGTGCTGCGACTCGGGGTACGCGCTTTTGTCGTGACCCGTCGTCAGCTCGCCGGAGCCGCGCTCATTGGTCTGCTGCTTCCTCTCGGCGGCAACGGTCTGGTCTTCTGGGGCGAGCAGACGGTCCGGTCGGGCCTCGCCGCGCTGCTGGTGGCCGCGGTGCCGCTGTGGGTCGTGCTGTTGCGGTCGACCACCGGCGACCGACCGCGGCTAGCGACGCTGGCTGGCGTGGCCGTCGGATTCGCCGGGCTGGCCGTGCTCGTCCTTCCCGGCGGCGGCGCAGCCGGCCGAGCCACCATCGGGGTGCTGGTGATCCTGCTCGGTTCGCTGTCCTGGGCGGTGGGCTCCTTCGCCTCCCCGCGGCTGGCGCTGCCGGCCAATCCGTTCGTGGCGACGGCGTACGAGATGCTCGTCGGCGGCGGCGGACTGGTGCTGCTCGGCCTCGTCACTGGGGAAGGGCGCGACCTGCGTCCCGCCGAGTGGTCCACCGCCTCGTGGGTCGCGCTGATCTATCTGGCGGTCTTCGGGTCGCTGCTCGCCTTTTCGGCGTACGTGTGGCTGCTGGGGTCCGCGCCGCTCTCGCTGATCTCGACCTACGCGTACGTCAACCCGGTCGTGGCTGTCCTGCTGGGCGCCCTGGTGTTGAGCGAGCCGCTCAGCTGGGGGACGGTGATCGGCGGCGGCATCGTGATCGTCGGTGTCGCACTCGTCATCACCACCGAACGTCCGCGTCGCCGCCAGCGGCAGGCCGCCACGGCCGCCTCCGTGCGCTGAAAAGTCGTCAGTGCGCTTTCGGCGAGAACCTTTCCGCAACGGTGAGGAGAATGTCGTTGGCCGCCCGCTCACCGATGGTGATGCGCGCGCCCTCGCCGGGGAAGGGACGCACGACCACGCCATCCCGCTCGCAGGCCAACGCGAAGCCGGCGGTGCGTCCGCCAAGCCGCAACCACACAAAATTCGCCTGCGAGTCATGCACCGGCCAGCCCTGCTCACGCAAGGCCGCCGCGGTCCGCGCTCGCTCACGCACTAGTGCGGCAACCCGCTCGAGCAGCTCGTCCTCGGCCTGCAACGACGCCACCGCCGCGCGCTGCGCGATGGTGTTGACCCCGAAAGGGACGGCAGTCTTGCGCAGCGCGTCGGCCACCGGCGGGTGGGCGACCGCGAAACCGACCCGCAGCCCCGCCAGCCCGTACGCCTTGGAAAAGGTCCGCAGCACGCAGACATTGGGCCGGTCGCGGTAGAGGTCGAGGCCGTCGGGCACCTCGGGATCCTGGATGAACTCGCGGTACGCCTCGTCCAGCACGACGAGGCAGTCGCCGGGTATCCGGTCCAGGAAGCGCAGGAGTTCCGCCCGGCGTACCGCCGTGCCGGTGGGGTTGTTCGGGTTGCACACCAGGATCAACCGAGTCCGTTCGGTGACGGCGGCAGCCATCGCGTCGAGGTCGTGCGTCTCGCCCCGCAACGGGATCGGCACCGCGGTCGCCCCGGAGATCTGCACGATGATCGGGTAGGCCTCGAAGGATCGCCAGGCGTAGATCACCTCA
>JBBSMJ010000353.1:0-1938 GCA_038233235.1 Actinomycetes bacterium
CCGCGCTGGGCGCGACTCGAGCTGGCTAGCCGGTGTCCCATCCCTTGGCCCGCTCCACGGCCCGCCGCCAGCGCTCGTACGCCGTCTCGTCGCGATCCGCAGGGGTAAAGCGTCGCCCCAGCCGCCAGCTGCCAACCAGCTCGTCGGTGGAGGACCACACGCCGGTGGCGAGCCCGGCGAGGAAGGCCGCGCCGAGCGCGGTCGTTTCGGTGACCTCGGGGCGCTGCACCGGCACGCCGAGCTGGTCGGCCTGGAGCTGGCAGAGCAGGTCGTTGGCGGCGGCGCCGCCGTCGACGCTGAGCAGGGGTACGTCGATGCCGGCGTCCGCGGTCATCGCCTCGACCACGTCGCGGACCTCGAAGGCGATCGCCTCCAACGTCGCCCGCACCAGGTGGGCGCGGGTGGTACCGCGGGTGATGCCCAGGATCGTGCCGCGCGCTGACGGGTCCCACTCGGGCGCGCCAAGGCCGGTGAGGGCCGGGACGAAGACCACGCCGCCGCTGTCCTTGACCGAGCGGGCGACCGCCTCGGTTTCGGCGGCGGAGGACACGATGCCCAGCCCGTCACGCAGCCACTGGACGGCCGCGCCGGTGACGAAGACGGCGCCTTCGAGGGCGTACGTCAAGGTGCCGTCCGGCGCCCCCCAGGCGACGGTGGCGAGCAGCGCGTCGGAGCGCACCGGCTCGCTGCCGGTGTTAGTGAGCACGAACGACCCGGTGCCGTAGGTGCACTTGGTCTGGCCGACGTCGTAACACGTCTGCCCGAACATCGCCGCCTGCTGGTCCCCGGCGATCCCGGCGATCGGCAGGTCGAGGCCCAAAAAGGCCGCCGGATCGGTGCGCTCGATGACGGCGTACGACGGCACCACCTCGGGCAGCGCGTCCAGCGGCACGGCCAGCAGCTCGCACAGCTCTTCCGACCAGGCGCCCGCGGTCAGGTCGAACAGCAGTGTCCGGGAGGCGTTGGAGGCGTCGGTGACGTGCTTGCGACCCCCGGTCATCCGGGCGACGAGGTAGGAGTCGACGGTCCCGACGGCGATCCGGCCGGCGCGCACGCCGTCCCAGGTGTCCCGCTCGTGCTCGGCGAGCCAGGCGAGCTTGGTGCCGGTGAAGTAGGGGTCGAAGCGCAGGCCGGTGAGGTTGCGGACGCGTTCCTCGTGGCCGCCCTCGCGGAGCCGGTCGCAGATGGCCGCCGTACGCCGGTCCTGCCAGACGATGGCGCGTCGTGGCGCGGCGAGGGTCCGCCGGTCCCACAGCACGGCGGTTTCCCGCTGGTTGGTCACTCCGAGGCAGGTCGGCGGCTGGTCGGTGTCCTCCAGCGCACCGCGGCAGGCTTGCAGGGTGGCCTGCCAGATCTCCTCCGGGGCGTGCTCCACCCACCCGGGCCGCGGGAAGTGCTGCGGAAACTCCTGGTAGCCGCGGGAGCGGACGCGCCCGTCCTCGTCGACCATGAGCGCGGTGACGCCGGTGGTGCCGGCGTCGACGGCGAGGACGCTCACCGGTCGGTGCCCGCGTCGGCCTCCCGCCCCGCTGGCTGCTCGGCCTCCCGCCCGGCTGGCTGCCCCGCCTCCCGCCCGGCTGATTCGCGCAGCTTGTCGAGGACCAGCGGGTCGATGGATCCGGGGACGTGGCGCTCCTCGTAGTTCTCTACGCCCATCCAGGTCAGCAGCGTGTCGTCCAGGTCGTCTCCGGTGTGGCCGGTCTGCGCGAGGAGGTCGCGCACGTCGGTCGCCAGGTCACCGCTCAGCGGTCGCAGGGTGTCCGGGTCGGGATGGCCGAAGTAGAGCTCGTGTAGGTCGAGCAGTCGGGCGAGCTCGGTGACCGGCTCCGGGTGGTCGTCGACGCGCAGGTCGACCTGGACGTCGCTGGTGCCGCCGTACCCGCCCGCGGGGGTGACCACGAGCAACGCCGCGCTCTGCCGTCCCCGCTTGTCCCCGCC
>JBBSMJ010000354.1:0-1915 GCA_038233235.1 Actinomycetes bacterium
TCGTCGACGAAGCGGTCGGGCCGCTGCAACGGCTGACCGCACGTGCCCAGAACGTGTCCCCCGACGCCGAGCCGGTTCTGGTGACCGGGGAGCGAGGCCGGGGTCCGCTGCACTACCGGACCTGGCGCAACAAACTCAAGCCGGCCCAAGCCGCCCCCGGTGTGCCCTACACCGCCCACGAGCTGCGCCACGTCTACGCGAGCATCCTGATCGACGCCGGGCTGTCCGACGAAAGGGTCGCAAGGTACATGGGGCACTCCAGTGGGCTCTACACCCGCCGACTCTATGGCCACTGGTTCCCACAGAACAGCCGCGCCGACGCTGAGCATCTGTCAGCCTCGATCGCTGCGCTCCGCCAGCGGGAGTCAGCGATAGCCGAGCGACTTCAGCTCCGGGGTCAAAAGTAAGCGCTCACCGGGCTTGCGGCGAGCGCGAGGAGCGTTCCCGGTGTGAGGGAGGAGCACATCACGACCAGGCGCCGCGGGCTTGGTCCACGCCTCGATCTCCTCGCGGGCGAATCGCAGCGCCTTGCCGGCCTTGCGGAACGGGATGGCTCGTCGCTGCACCAGGCTGCGGACCGCATCCTCGGTCAGCCCGAGCCACTCCGACACCTCCGCTACGGTCAAGAGCGGGTCAGGAATCACCGGGACCGCCTCACCACGGCGACGGTGAGGTGCCGGCCACAGTGGCCCAGGCCGTCCTCGGCGCCGCGCTGCACCCCGCGGATCTTCAGGAGCACCTCGGCCCGGGTGCGGCCGGAGACCTTCTTGAGCTGGCGCCGCCCGGCGGCGTCAGCGCCGACATCGACGAGCGCCCGCCACCGCCCGTTCTTGGGGTCCTTGAAGATCGACCCCTCCCCTGCCCCGCGTCGTGTCGTGGCGCGCCTCCTGTCTCTCATGTGCCTAGCCCAGACGGACTGCGCCCGGTCTTTTTGCAAGTCGCATCTCTGGAGAACCTCAGCTGGCTTCGCCAGCGCCACTAGTCGTCCTCCTCCTGCGATGGGTTGACAGACATCACGGGTGAGCGTCGCCACCCTGGGGCATCGAACCCGGCTTCCTATCCTTGGAAAGTGCGGATTCAGGGGCACCTGACCGGTGACCGGACACACCGTCCAAATTTTCGCCAACAACGCAGTTGGCGACGGCAACTTGGCTTGGCTCTTCGTTAACACCGCCTCCAAGACGGTGGGCCTGTCGGGAAGGTGGCGCAGCGGCCGTCGGCGGTTGACAGGGGTGAAGGCGCGTTCTGCTGGGCCAGGATCGGTGTTATCCATGTGGTCCAGGGTCTGCAGCTGCCCTTGTCGAAGGTCTGCCGGAGCAGTCCGGCACCGGGTGTGGCCCTTGCCGGTCAGCAGCGTGACCCTTGCCGGTGTGTCGCTGGCAGGAGGTCGGCTCATGACAGTGCAGCGCCGTGGGCGGCGAAGAAGGCAAGGGGGTCGACAGGCCGGCCGGCGGTGTGGGTCTCGAAGTGGAGGTGCGGTCCGGTGCTGCGGCCTTCGTTGCCGCTGTAGGCGATGAGCTGCCCGGCTTGGACGGCTTGGCCGACGGTGACGGTCGGGGCGCTGATGTGGCCGTAGACGGTGTTGGTACCGCCGGGGTGGGCGAGTTTGACCCATTGGCCGTAGCCGGAGACGGCGCCGGCGGCCAGGACGGTGCCGTCGCTGGCTGCGTACACGGCGGTGCCGATGGGCGCGCCGAAGTCGATGCCGGCGTGCAGCCGGCCCCACCGGCGGCCGTAGCCGGAGGTGATCGGGG
Organism: Actinomycetes bacterium; assembly: GCA_038233235.1. Classification (GTDB taxonomy): domain Bacteria; phylum Actinomycetota; class Actinomycetes; order JBBSMJ01; family JBBSMJ01; genus JBBSMJ01. Next base: position 1,755 of record JBBSMJ010000354.1, read on the forward strand.
CGCCGCTGATCGGCCGGGTCCAGCTGCCGGGCGGTCCGGCGCCGGGGGCGCTGCCGGTCGGGTCGGCGTAGCCGGCGATCAGCGCCCGAATGCGTTGGACGTAACCCTGCGTCTCGGGGTAGGGCGGGATGCCACTGAAGCGGCGGACGGCGCCGAGGCCA
>JBBSMJ010000355.1:0-1905 GCA_038233235.1 Actinomycetes bacterium
AGTTGGGGGCGGAGCTGGTTCGGCGCGGCACGTGCGTCGTCCGCGCCTCGGTCGACGGCTTCCACAACCCGCCGGCGGTGCGCTACCGGCGTGGCTGCTCGTCGCCGGAGGGGTTCTTCCGCGACTCCTACGACTACGACCGCCTGCGCCGGCTGCTCCTCGACCCACTCGGCCCGGGCGGCGACGGGCGCTACGTACGCCGCATCTACGACTGGCAGGCCGAGCGCCCGGTCGACTGCCCGGTCGAGGAGGCGCTGCCCGGTTCGGTGCTCGTCTTCGACGGCATCTTCGCCCACCGCGACGAACTGGTCGCCTGCTGGGACTATTCGATCTGGCTCGACGTTCCTTTCGAGGTCTCGATCCCGCGCGGCGCCGGGCGCGGATACGGAGACCCCGACCCAGCGGCCCCGGCGAACCGTCGCTACATCGAGGGTCAGCGTCGCTACCTCGCCGCGTGCCGGCCATGCGAGCGGGCAAGCGTCGTCGTCGACAACGAGCACCTCGACCGTCCCCGCCCCATCTACCCACCCGCCTGAGTCACCCGCGCCACCCTCTACCTGAGCAACGTGGAAACAAATCCGTCGTACAGGCCGAAAAGTTTCCACGTTCCCCCTTACCGGAAGGCCAGTGCGACACCCGCGGGTCGAACGTTCGCACCGCCTCACCGCCCACCGGCATGGTGGGTGCCTCCTCAGGCGGTTCCGGGCGACAATCACTTCACCCGCGCGGGCGGCCTGAGCGGTAGTGGAGGCATGGGCGCGACAGCGAGCACGAGCAGCAGGGCCGGGGCATGAGGCTGCAGTCAGGGCAGCGGCTGCGCGGCCTGGTGATCGAACGCCTCGTCGCCCACGGAGGCATGGCCGACATCTGGCTGGCCCGACATGAGGTGTACGGCCACCTCGAGGCGCTCAAGGTACTGCGCGACGCGGACCTACTCGATGCGGAGGCGCAGGAGCGGTTCCGCCGTGAGGCCGCAGTGGTCCGCCGCCTGCAGCACCCCGGGATCGTCCGCTCCTACGGTGTCCTGGCGCTGGAGGAGGGCCTGGCGCTGCGGATGGAGTACGTCGCCGGCGGCGATCTCGGCAGCGAGCTGCGACGCAGCGGACCGCTGCCCGTGGCGACGGTGTGCGCCCTGCTCACCCAGGTCGCGGGGGCGCTCGACTACGCCTACGACGCGGAAGGGATCATCCACCGCGACGTCAAACCGGCCAACGTGCTGCTCTCCGCACCGGGTGACTTCCCACGGCGCCGCGCATGGGTGACCGACTTCGGCATCGCCCTGTTGCTCGGCGCATCCCGCGTCACCCGGACACACTGGCACGGCTCCATGCGCTACGTACCACCGGAGCGGTTGGCCGGCGCCGACCCGGGACGGTCGGGGGACGTGTACGCCCTGGGGGTGACGGCGTACGAGGTGCTGACCGGCCGGCCACCGTTCGACGCTGCGGACGATGCGGCGCTGGTGGCGCAGGTGCTCAGTGGCGCCGTCACCCCGCCCAGCGAGCTGGCCCCGGCGCTGCCGGCCGCCGTCGACGAGGTGCTGCTGGCGGCGCTCGCCGTGGACTCGGCCCGTCGCCCACCCACGTGTATGGCGCTCGTCGAGTCTCTCGTCGCCGCTCTCGATCCGGGATCCGAGCGTCTCCCCGCAGACGACGAGCCCACCGAAGCGGGCGGACTCATCGAAGCGGGCGGACTTTCCGCGGACGACGGACCCACCACGGTGGTCGACGGCACAGCGCCCGGCGAGCCGGATCCGCCGACCCGGCGGGTGCCAAGCCGCCAGCTGAACCACCCGGTGCCCACCCGCCAGCTGACCCGGCCGGCGGCGCCGGCGCCCGCCCCGGCCGAACCCACCGGGCTGACGGTGCAGGCCTACCCGGACCCGCTGCGGGTCCGCCCCGGTCG
>JBBSMJ010000356.1:0-1883 GCA_038233235.1 Actinomycetes bacterium
GAGCACCCGCGGCGCCGCCGGCGGGCGGGCCAGCAGCGCGCGGGCCTGCAGTCGGGTGCGGGGGATCACGCAACCGAGCAAGGAGATGACGAGCAGCAGGTAGATCGCGGCGAACCACGGCGAGCGGTACACGTCGAACAGCGACAGCTGGTCCAGCCACGGCGCCACGTCGGGGTTGGCGCGGAAGAACTGCGCGACGGTGACCGGGTTGACCGCCCGCTGCGGCAGCAGCGAGCCGGGTACGGCGGCCAGCGCGAGCAGCAGCAGCAGCACAAGCGCCGTACGCATGGAAGTGAGCAGCCGCCAGGCCCAGCGCGCCCAGCCGAGCGGGCCGAGGCCGGGCGGGCGGGGTTCGCGAGGTCGGGTGTCGAGCCCGGCCCGGTGCGCCCCGTCGGCGATGACCGGGCTGGCGCTGGTGTCGGTCGCCACGCCTACACCGCCGTCTCGAAGCCGGAGACCCATATCCGCAGCTGCACAGCCAGCCCGTCCCACGCGCCGGTGAGCAGCAGCAACCCGAGCAGCACGAGCATGCCACCGCCGAGCCGCATGACCCAGGCGTAGTGCCGGCGTACCCAGGAGAAGGCGCCCAGCGCCTTGCGGAACGCGATGGCGGCCAGTACGAACGGGAGCCCGAGACCCACGCAGTACGCCGCGGTGAGCAGCGCGCCGCGCCCGGCGCTGGCGCTGTCGTAGGCCAAAGTCTGTACGGCGCCCAGCGTCGGGCCGATGCACGGCGTCCACCCGATGCCGAAGAGCAACCCGAGCATGGGGGCGCCGGCGAGGCCGCTGACCGGCATGCGGTGCACGCGGAAGTCCCGCTGGAGGCCGGGGACGAGGCCGAAAAAGGCGAGCCCGAGTACGACGGTCAGCGCGCCGAGGACGCGGGTGATGACGTCGGAGTACACCAGCAGCCGGCCGCCGAGGCCGCCGAACGCGGCGCCCGCGGTGATGAACACCGCGGAGAACCCGAGCACGAACAGCGCGGTGCCGGCGACCATGCGACCGCGGCGGGCGGTGGCGAGGTCGGCACCGGACAGGCCGGTGACGTAGGAGAGGTACGCCGGGACCAGCGGCAGCACGCACGGGGAGACAAAGGAGACCACGCCGGCGACGAGCGCGATCGGCAGCGCGAGCAGCAACGACCCGCCGAGCACCGTGTCGCGGAAGGTGTCGCCGAGCCCCGCGAGGACCACCACCTCGGTTGCCACGGCCGCCGGGTCGCCGGTCACGGCTCTCCGGCGAGCACGGCGTCGATCATGCCGCGCAGCCGCTCCTCGGTAACCGGACCCAGCGCGCGCGCGGCCACCCGGCCCTGCCGGTCGACCACGAGGGTGCTGGGGATGGCGGTGGGCGGGAGGGTGTCGCGGAAGCTCAACAGGGCGCGGTTGTCGCGGTCGACCAGGCTCGGGTAGGAGATGTCGTACTCACGCTCGAACGCCAGGGCCGAGTCGTCGTTGTCGCGCACGTTGATGCCGAGGAACCGCACTCCCTGCGGTCGCAGGTCAGCCGCGACGCGTTGCAGGGTGGGGGCTTCCGCCCGGCAGGGCGGGCACCACGAGCCCCACACGTTGACCACCACCACGTTGCCGCGCAACTCCGCCAGCGACACCTCTCCCCCGCCAAGCCGCGGCCCCTGCAGCGTCGGCGCGGCCGCGCGCTCCGCCTCGGGTACGACGGTCACCGAGCCGTCGCCGCCGACGTAGCCGGTGCTGTCAGCCGCCGCGCCGCCCTGCTCGCGATCGCCCGCGCCGGCGGACCCGCCGCCCGCCCCCGACGCGGAGGAACATCCCGCGGCGAGCAGCGCCAGCACCGCTCCTGCCGCCGCAACGGCGAGCGAATTGGCCGCGGCGAGCCGGCGGGTGGAGGTCACGCGCCGGCGTCCA
>JBBSMJ010000357.1:0-1882 GCA_038233235.1 Actinomycetes bacterium
CTCGACGACCCGTACGCCGACGAGCGCACCAGCCGGATCTGGATACAGGGCGACCTGCACGCGGAGAACTTCGGCACCTACTTGGACGGCGAGGGTTACCTCATCTTCGACGTCAACGACTTCGACGAGGCCTACCTCGGCCACTTCACCTGGGACGTGCAGCGCTTCGCCGCCAGCGTCGCGCTGATGGGTTGGACGAAGGCGCTGCCCGACGAGGCCATCCGCGGACTCATCGAAACCTATACGCAGGCGTACGTCGCCAAGGTGCGAGATTTCGCCGAGGGTGATCGCGACCACGAGTTCGCCTTGCGGCTGGACTCGACGGACGGCGCGGTGCGCGACACGCTGATCCGGGCGCGGCTAGCCACCCGGGTGCAGATGCTCTCCAAGGACACGGTGGTCGACGGCGACACGCGCAGGTTTCGCGAGGGCGAGGGTTATCGACGCCTCGACGACGCCGAACACGCCAAGGTCGTCAATGCCTACCAGTCCTACCTCGAGACGATCCCACCGGAGAAGCGGTTCCGTGACATCAGCTACACGGTCAAGGACATCGCTGGGCGCAGCGGGTTCGGCATCGGCTCAGCCGGCTTGCCGACCTACAACGTCCTCGTCGAGGGACAGAGTCAGGCGCTGGAGAACGACATCGTGCTGTCGATGAAGCAAGGCAATGTGGCGGCCCCCAGCCGAGTTGTCGACGACGAACGCATCCGTCGCTACTTCCACCACCACGGTCACCGCACGGCGGTCAGTCAGCTCGCGTTGCAAGCTCACGCCGATCCCTATCTGGGTCACACCGAGATCGACGGGACAGGCTTCGTCGTCTCCGAACTGTCGCCGCACCAGACCGACCTGGAGTGGGAATCGCTGACCGAGCCAGACGAGATGGAGCCGGTGCTGCGCTACCTGGGCCAGGCATCAGCGAAAGTGCACTGCGTGTCCGACGCGGACAGCGAGCAGACACTGGTCGACTTCCAGGTCGAGGACGCCATCGTCGAGGTGATCGGCGATGACGTCGACGGATTCGTACGCCACGTCGTCGATTTCGCCACTTCGTACGCCGAGCGGACCCGCGGCGACCATCGCCTCTTCGTCGACGCGTTCCGCGAGGGCAGGATCCCTGGCGTCAGCGCCACCTGAGACGGGCCACCGAGCCGGGCCACCTGAGCCGACAACTCGGGCCGGGGCGAGGCGCGGCGCCCATAGGGTCGTGGCCGTGACCGCTCCCGTCGACATTCCCGGTGGCATCTCCAGCACCGTTCCCGTCGACGTCCCCGGCAGCTCATCCGGCAGCTCATCCGGCAGCTCACCTGGCAGCGAAGCGGCTGCGGCGGTGCAGCGGCGCACGATGCGGGTGCTGTTCGCCACCCAGGTGCTCGGCGGCGTGGGCGTAGCGCTCGGCATCGCGGTGGGCAGCCTGCTCGCCGTGGAGGTCTTCGGATCGACCGCGCTGGCCGGCCTCGCGCAGACCTCCGTCGTACTCGGTGCGGCGGTCGCGGCGCTGCCGATGTCCCGCCTCATGGCGGCGCGCGGACGCCGCCCGGGCCTCGCCGCCGGCTATGCGATCGGTGCCGCCGGCGCCCTGACCGCGGTCGCCGCGGCGGCACTGGGCGCCCCCTGGCTGCTGCTGCCCGGCTTGCTGCTCTTCGGCGCGTCGACCGCGGCGAACCTTCAGGCGCGCTACGCCGCCACCGACCTTGCCGACCCGCACCACCGCAGCCGCGCCCTGGCCACCGTGGTGTGGGCGACCACGGTCGGTGCAGTGGCGGGACCCAACCTCGCCGCCCCTGCTGGAGCCTTCGCCCGAGCGCTGGGTCTGCCCGATCTGACAGGGGCGTTCCTCTGCTCGGCCGCGGTCTTCCTGTTCGCCGGCATGGTGCTC
>JBBSMJ010000358.1:0-1876 GCA_038233235.1 Actinomycetes bacterium
CGTCAACGGGCTCACCGACCTGTTCCTCACCAAGCTCGACGTGCTGACCGGCCTGGAGCGCATCCCGGTGTGTGTCGCCTACGACGTCGCGGGAGGCCGTACGGAGGAGATGCCGCTCACCCAGACGGAGTTCCACCACGCCCGCCCGGTCTATGAGGAGCTGCCCGGTTGGGACGAGGACATCAGCGGCGTACGCACCCGCGGCGCGCTGCCGAAGAACGCGCAGGCGTACGTCGCCGCCGTGGAGGAGCTGTGCGGCGCGCCGGTGGCCGCCGTCGGGGTCGGGCCCGGCCGCGAGGAGACACTGTCGATTCGCCCACTGCCGTAGCGTCGCCGCCTGGCTTCAGCCGCGTACGGTGACCTCGTGAGCTACGACCTACTGTTCCTGCGCCGCGCCCCTGGGCAGTCCTGGGCTGACGCCCTCGCCGCGCTGGACACCGGCGGTGGGCAGAGCGACGGCCCCGGTGGGCCGTTGCCCGCGGAGGACGTGGAGCGTTGGGAGCGGCTGCAGCCCCGGGTCCGCGAAATGCTCGGCCGTGTCGAGGAGCTCAGCGCCGACGACGTTCGCGAGCTCACCTCGGACCAGACCGGCATGCAGCTCATCCTGCGGCCGGGGCTGCTCACCCTGTCCGTGCCGTTCTGGTACGAGGGCGAGGCTGCAGTCGACATCATGCGGATCGCGTACGACGTCGCCGCCGCCATCCGCGACGAGACCGGCCTGGAGGGCTGGGACCCTCAGCTGGAGGAACCGGTCGACGTCTCCGGAAAGGGGCCTGCGGCCGAGCGGGCGTTCGGCCGGGTGCGGGACGGCGCCGCTGCCGACACCGAGGACGACGACGGTCCGACCGCGCCGTGGACCGGCGCCAGTGGATCGGCCGGCGCCGGTGACCGCGAACCGCTCGCGCCGGCCGAGGAGACAGCAGATCGACCACGGCGGTGGTGGGAGTTCTGGCGCTGACCGCGGTCGCCACGCCGGACTAGGCTCCGCGGCCGTGCGCATCCTCGTCGTCGGGTCCGGTGCTCGCGAGCACGCGCTATGCCGGGCGCTCTCCCGCGATTCCGCGGTCGACGACCTGGTCTGTGCCCCCGGCAACGCCGGCACCGCGGCGCTCGCCGCCACCGCCGCGCTGGACGTCGACGACCCGGATGCGGTGGCGTCGCTGGCCGTCGAGGTCGGCGCCGGGCTGGTGGTCATCGGCCCCGAGGGGCCATTGGTGCGGGGTACCGCGGATGCCGTCCGCGCCCGCGGTATCGCCTGCTTCGGGCCGTCCGCGGAGGCCGCGCGCATCGAAGGCTCCAAGGCGTTCGCCAAGGACGTCATGGCGGCGGCGGAGGTGCCGACCGCGGTGTCCTACGTCTGCGACAGCCCGGCCGAGGTAGCCGCGGCACTCGATGCGTTCGGTCCGCCGTACGTCGTCAAGGCCGACGGGCTCGCCGCCGGCAAGGGCGTGGTGGTGACCGAGGACCGCGCAGCGGCACTGGCGCACGCATCGGCGGTCGGGCGGGTGGTCGTGGAGGAGTTCCTCGACGGCCCGGAGGTGTCGCTGTTCGCGCTGGCCGACGGCACCACCGTGCTGCCCCTGTTGCCCGCGCAGGACTTCAAGCGCGTCGGAGACGGCGACACCGGCCCCAACACTGGCGGCATGGGCGCCTATGCGCCGCTGGACTGGCTGCCGGCGGGCTTCGTGGCGGAGGTCACCGCGCGCGTACTGCAGCCGACGGTCGACGAGCTCCGCCACCGCGACGCGCCGTTCACCGGCCTCCTCTACGCCGGGCTCGCGCTCACCTCTCGCGGCGTACGGGTCATCGAGTTCAACGCACGCTTCGGTGACCCGGAGACGCAGGTGGTGATGGCGCTGCTCCGTACGCCGCTCGC
>JBBSMJ010000359.1:0-1870 GCA_038233235.1 Actinomycetes bacterium
AGGCCCGTCTCGTAGGTGATGCGACCGCGCCTCACGAGGTCGGCGAGGTGCTGGTCCATGGTGTGCATGCCGTGCCGCGCGCCCGCCTGCATGGCCGAGTAGATCTGATGCGTCTTGCCCTCGCGGATGAGGTTGCGAATCGCCGGCGTGGCCTTCAGCACCTCGGTGGCGACGACCCGGCCGGCGTCGTCGATCGTGCGGCACAGCGTTTGGCAGACGACTCCTTGCAGGGCACCGGCCAGCTGCACGCGCACCTGCTGCTGCTGATGCGGAGGGAAGACGTCGATGAGGCGGTCGATGGTCTGCGCGGCGTCCTGGGTGTGCAGGGTGGCGAGCACGAGGTGCCCGGTCTCCGCGGCGGTGAGGGCGACGGAGATGGTCTCCAGGTCGCGCAGCTCACCGACGAGGATCACATCGGGGTCCTGCCTCAGCACGTGCTTGAGTGCGGAGGCGAAGGAATGGGTGTCCTCCCCCACCTCCCGCTGGTTCACCACGCAGCTCTGATGCCGGTGGAGGAACTCGATCGGGTCCTCCACCGTCATGATGTGATCGCGACGGGTCCGGTTGACGAGGTCGAGGAGCGAAGCGAGGGTCGTCGACTTGCCGGAGCCCGTCGGCCCGGTGACGAGCACGAAACCCCGCGGCAGTGCGGCGAGGTTCGCCACGGCCGGCGGCACACCCAGGTCTTCGAGCGCTTTGATCTCGTGCGGGATGAGGCGAAAGGCCGCACCCAACGAGTTGCGCTGCCGGTAGAGGTTGACTCGGAACCGGGCGAGGCCTGGCACCGTGTACGCGAAGTCGAGCTCCAGGTTCTCCTCGAACTTCTCCCGCTGCCGTTGGGTGATGGCGGCGTACAGCACCCGCTGCAGCACCTGTCGGTCCAACTTGGGCTGGCCGTCGAGAGGCGTCAATTCACCGTTGAGCCGCACCATGGGGGGCGCGAACGTCGTCAGGTGCAGGTCGGAGGCACCCAGCCGCACCATTTCCGCCAGCAAATCGACGAGGACTACCTCGCCCTCCCGCTGCTGATCCTCGGTGGACGCCCGTCCGTGCGCCCCCGCGTCGCTCGCTAGCTTGGCCACCGCGGGGGCAGCCGCGGTCGCCGCCGCTGCGACCAGGGGGACGGCGAGCGCGGGCGACTGCTCGGGCAGCAACCCCGGTACGACGCCAGGCCCGCCAGCGAAGGACTCCACGTCTACCCCTTCCGGCCAGCCGGCATCCACGCGACAACCGACAGCAAGGCATCGGCCGTACGACCGTCCGGCTTGAGGAGCCGGGGCACCGGGGAGGAAACGTCGAGAGAGTTCAGACCACGACGCGGAGGATCTCGTCGAGAGATGTGAGACCGGCCGCGACCTTGGCCATGCCGTCGTCCCGCAACGCGGTCATCCCCTCCGCGCGCGCGGCAGCGCCGATGGCCGCGGCATGCGCACGCTCCACCGCCAGCCGTTCGATGTCCTCCGACACCGTCATGACCTCGTGCAGGGCCAACCGACCTTTGAAGCCGGTCTTCGCGCACGCCGAGCAGCCCACCGGACGGAACAGCACGGGTAGCGACTCACCGTGCTGCCATGGATAGCGCGCCTGCGCCAGCGCCTCGGGCGTCGGCGGGTACTCCTGCCGGCACTTGCGGCACAGGCGTCGGGCCAGGCGCTGGGCGAGCACGCAGTCGATGGCCGACCCCACGAGAAAGGGTTCGATGCCCATCTCGGTGAGCCGGACCAGCGCGCTGGGCGCGTCGTTGGTGTGCAGCGTGGACAGCACCAGGTGGCCGGTCAGCGCCGCCTCGACGGCGATCTGTGCCGTCTCCCGGTCACGGATTTCCCCGATCAGCACGATGTCGGGGTCAGAGCGCAGGATGGACCGCAGG
>JBBSMJ010000360.1:0-1867 GCA_038233235.1 Actinomycetes bacterium
CACCGACCCGCGGCTGCTCACCCGGTCGGGAGAACACGCCGTACGGCAGGTTGGCCGCAGTGAAGGGGGAGCCTTCCGGCACGTCCACCCAGGTTCCGCTCATCGGCGTTCCGGCAGCAGCCCCAGGTCGGCAAGGTCGGCGGCCGGCTCCGCGACACTGCAGGTACCAAAGGAGACGAAGTGGACCCTGGCCTGGGTGGCCGTCGCATCGTCGACGTCGCGCAGCGCAGCAGTGAGTGCGGCGGGGTCGCGCTCGGCCAGCGTTGCCTCGATGGCGTCCCGGTTCGCGCCGCTGATGGCCGCGCCGGTGGCGAGCAGGATGTTGAGGAAGCCGTGATGCTCGAAGCCGGTGTCCGCTGCGGTGTGCCGTACCGCCCGGTGCAGGCCGGCGGTGCACTTGAACGGCAGCGTGGCCTCGACGCAGGTGACGATGAAGTCGGCGACCTCACCCGCGGTGGGGAAGTGCCTGGCGGTGGCGCCGCCGGTGCGCAGCTTGGCTCCGAGTTCCGCGCTCGGGCCGGTCGCCGCGATGACTCCGAGCGCGTCCCGCCATCCCGGCTTGCGCGGCACTTCGACGAACCCGCGCGTCGCGGTCGGCAGGGCGGCAAGCGTGGTGATCGCTACGGTGGCCTCCGCGATCAACTCGGTCTCCCCCTGGAGCGCGACCTCCACCATCTGCAGCGCGATGCGGGGCTCCGCGGTCGCTGCGCTCACCGCGGCAGACACGCCCGGCACGCCGGTGTCGACGACGAGCCCCAGGCGGAGTTGGTCGCCGTCGCGCAGCTGGGCGCGCAACTCGTCGAGCCTGCTGGCGGCGCACAGGAAGACCCCCACGAGCGGGTCCAGCGGACCGGCGCGCAGTTCTCGGTGCGCCTTGACAGCGACGTCCATCGGCGCGTTCCCCGGCGGAAAGACGGCAGCATCGTCGACGAGGCCGCCGAACAGGGCCGCTGACGAGGCTGCGGTCGTCGACATGGCGGTGACGCTACCGTCTGTACAGAGGCGAACGAGTGGTGGAGGTTGTCGCGGTGGTGGCGTGGCTCAACAGGGTACGCAACGGGTTCTGGTTCCTCCCAGCCGTTTGTGCGGTGCTGGCTGTGCTGCTCGGGCTGGTCGTCACCGGCCTGGACCAGGCCTTCGCCGGCGCGTTGCCGTTCTTGTTCGCCGGCGGTTCGGACGGCGCGCGGAGTCTGCTCTCCTCCATCACGTCGTCGATGATCTCTTTCACCGGTCTCGTCTTCTCGATCACGATCGTGGTCCTGCAGTTGACCAGCAGCCAGTTCTCCCCTCGGGTGTTGCGGACCCTGCTGCAAGACCGCACCAGCCAGCTGGCCCTCGGCGTGTTCGTCGCCACGTTCCTCTACGCCATGACGGTGCAGCGGTCGGTACGTGGTGGTGACGGCGATACACAGGAGTTCGTCCCGCAGCTCGGCGTCACGCTGGCCTACGGCTTCGTGCTGCTGAGCGTGGCGCTGTTCATCCGCTACATCCACCACATCGCGAACGCCATCCGGGCGGTCAGCATCATCACGTCCGTCGCGGATGAGGCCCGCGGGGTCATCGACGGCTGGCCCGAGCCCGCTCCCGAGCCGCCGCCCCCACCCTCGGGTACGCCGCAGCGGCGCCTGTCCACCCCGGCGCCGGGGGTGGTCATCACCATCGACACCAAGCGGCTGGTGCGCGCGGCGGAGGCCGCCGACGTCGTGTTCGTCTTGGTGCCGCACCTCGGCGACTTCGTGTGCACGGGTGCCGAGATCGTCGACGTGTACGGCGCCGCCGCCGACGACATCGATGAGGAGACGGTGGTGCCGGCGCTGGCGTTGGACCGCGAGCGCACCATGGACCAGGACGCCGCCTTCGGGTTCCG
>JBBSMJ010000361.1:0-1855 GCA_038233235.1 Actinomycetes bacterium
GACCAGGTGGGCCGGGTGCGCGACGTCGTCGTGGCCTTGCGACTGGGGCGGCAGCGCCCCCGGGTGCTCGGTCTCGTCGTGGAGGTCCAACCCCGCAGGCGCATCTTCCTGCCCATGACCCGGGTGACGTCCATCGACGCCGGTCAGGTGATCACCACCGGGCTCGTCAACCTCCGCCGCTTCGAGCAGCGGTCCACGGAGAGCCTGGTGATCGGCGAGATGCTCGATCGCCGGGTGACCATGACCTCTCCGGGCGAAGAGCCGGTAACGGTCACCGTGCTCGACATCGCCATGGAAAGCACGCGCACGCGGGACTGGTTCCTCGCCAAGGTCGCCGTACGCATGGCGGGCGGACGGTTGCGCCGCGGGCCCACGCGCACCGTCGACTGGGCGGAACTCACTGGCTTCACCGCCGTCGAGGAGGGACAGGGTGCGGCCAACCTGCTGGCCGCATTCGAGGGGCTGCGCGCCGCCGACCTCGCCAACGTGCTGCGCGAGCTGTCCGCGAAGCGGCGCGCCGAAGTGGCGGCCGCACTCACCGACGAGCAGCTGGCCGACGTCCTCGAGGAGCTGCCCGAGGACGACCAGGTGGAGATCATGGCCAAGCTCGACGTCAACCGGGCCGTCACCGTGCTGGAAGCGATGGATCCCGACGACGCCGCCGACCTGCTCGGTGACCTGCCGCCGGACGAGGCGGAGAGGCTGCTCGCGCTCATGGACCCGGAGGAGGCCGGTCCGGTACGCCGGCTGCTGTCCTACCACGAGGACACCGCGGGCGGCATGATGACTTCCGAGCCGGTGATCCTCCCGCCGGGAGCCACAGTCGCCGAGGCACTGGCCCACGTCCGCAACCCCGAGCTGACCCCCGCCCTCGCCGCCACGGTCTACGTCTGTCGGCCACCGCTGGAGACGCCGACGGGGCGGTTCCTGGGGCTGGCCCACATCCAGCGGCTGCTGCGGGAGCCCCCGTCGGCGCTGGTCAGCGGGGTGATCGACACCGACCTGGCACCGATAGGGCCGGACACGCCGCTGACCGCGGTGACGAGCTACCTGGCGACGTACAACCTGGTGGCAGTGCCGGTCGTCGACGAGGACGACCACATGCTCGGTGCGGTCACCGTCGATGACGTCCTCGACCACCTGCTCCCCGACGACTGGCGGGAACGTTCCGGCGACGAGGCGGAGGCCGCCCGTGGCGCGTGAGGAGCAGCGCACCCCACGCCTGGACGTGCCGCGCGAGCCGCGCCGGGCGCTGCCCCGGCCGCGTTACGACGCCGAGGCGTTCGGTCGGCTGTCCGAGCGGATCGCCCGCTACCTGGGCACCGGGCGGTTCCTCGTCTACATGACGATCTTCATCGGGGTCTGGCTGGGCTGGAACAACCTGGCACCGGGCGACATGCGGTTCGACCCCTACACGCACACGTTCCTCACCTTGCTGCTGTCGATCCAGGCGTCCTACGCCGCACCCCTCATCCTGCTCGCGCAGAACCGGCAAGACGACCGGGACCGCGTGCAGTACGAGCAGGACCGCGCCCGCGCCGAGCGCAGCATCGCCGACACGGACTACCTGACTCGGGAGATCGCCGGCTTGCGCATCGCCCTCGGTGAAGTGGCCACCCGCGACTTCATCCGTTCCGAGCTGCAGCGGCTCGTCGAGGAAGCAGACGAGCGTGAGCGGGAGGACAGCAGTCGCTGACGGCGCGACCGCCCAGCCGGAGGGGTGTCCAGGGCGGCGTACGGCGATTACAGGACGGCAGCGATCCTGCCGATCAGACCACCATGGTCCCGCCCCCTGCGCAGGTGTTCTCCCCACCTGCCGAAGGGGCTGTCTCGGCCACGGGGGCCGTCCCCACTC
>JBBSMJ010000362.1:0-1851 GCA_038233235.1 Actinomycetes bacterium
CTGACCAACCCCGACATGCTGCACCGCGGCATCCTGCCGAGGCACAGCGACTGGGCGTCGTACCTGCGTGGCCTGAAGTTCGTCGTCGTCGACGAGTGCCACAGCTACCGGGGGGTCTTCGGCTCCCATGTGGCACTGGTGCTACGCCGGCTGCGGCGGGTGTGTGCGCGGTACGGCGCGTACCCCGTCTTCCTGCTGGCGAGCGCGACGGCGAGCGACCCGGAGGTGTCCGCCTCGCGGCTGACCGGTCTGCCTGTGCTCGCCGTCACCGACGACGCGTCACCGCGGGGGACGACGCAGTTCGCGCTGTGGGAGCCGCCGATGCTGCCCGCCGGCGCGAGCGGCGGCGCCGGGGAGAACGGCGCTCCGGTGCGGCGCTCGGCCACCGCCGAGACTGCCGACCTGCTGGCCGACCTCGTGGTGGAGGGGGCGCGCACGCTCGCCTTCGTCCGCTCGCGCCGGGGCGCCGAGTCGGTCGCGCTGTCCGCCCGCCGCACGCTGGCGGAGGCGGCCCCGGAGCTGGGCTCGCGGGTGGCTGCCTACCGGGCCGGCTACCTGCCGGAGGAACGGCGCGAGCTGGAGCGGCGGCTGCAGTCCGGCGAGCTGCTCGGCGTCGCCGCGACCAACGCCCTCGAGCTGGGGCTGGACGTGTCGGGGCTCGATGCCGTGGTCCTCACCGGCTGGCCGGGGACCGTCGCATCCGTCTGGCAGCAGGCGGGGCGAGCCGGGCGGGCCGGGCAGGGGGCGCTTGCGGTGTTCGTGGCCCGGGACGACCCGCTGGACACCTATCTCGTGCACCACCCGCAGGCGCTGTTCGGCCGCCCGGTCGAGGCCACTGTGCTCGACCCCGACAATCCGTACGTCCTCGGCCCGCACCTGGGTTGTGCGGCTGCCGAGCTGCCGCTGACCGAGGCGGACCTCGAGCTGTTCGGCGAGCCGGACCCGGTGCGCCTGCTGCTCGGTGACCTGGTGCGGCGGGGGGTGCTGCGGGCCCGGCCGCGTGGCTGGTTCTGGACCTCGCGGGAGCGCCCGGAGGTCGACATCCGCGGCACCGGAGGGCCGCCCGTCCGGCTCGTCGAGACGGGTACGGGGCGACTGCTCGGCACGGTCGACAGCGCCTCGGCGCACACCCAGGCGCACACCGGGGCGGTGCACCTACACCAGGGCGAGAGTTGGGTGGTCGACCGGCTCGACCTCGAGGAGGGCGTGGCGCTCGTGCACGCCGAGGAGCCCGACTACACGACGTCGGCCCGGGAGGTCACCGAGTTGACGGTGGTCGAGTCGCTGCGGACCACGGCGTACGACGGGGTGCGGTTGCACTTCGGCGTCGTCGACGTGACCCATCAGGTGGTGTCGTTCCTGCGCAAGCAGATCGGCAGCGGGCAGGTGCTCGGCGAGCAGCCACTGGACCTGCCGCCTCGCGAGCTGCGGACCAAGGCGGTCTGGTACACCGTGTCGCCCGAGCTGCTGGCCGCGGCCGGGTTGGAGTGGGCGGACGTGCCCGGGGCCGCCCATGCCGCGGAGCACGCGGCGATCGGGCTGCTGCCGCTGTTCGCGACCTGCGACCGCTGGGACATCGGCGGCGTCTCCACCGCGCTGCACCCGGACACCGGCACCTGCACGGTGTTCGTCTACGACGGCCATCCCGGTGGGGCGGGCTTCGCCGAGCAGGGCTTCGCCCGCGGCGCGGCGTGGCTGCGCGCGACCCGCGAGGCGATCGCCTCCTGCGAGTGCCCGGCCGGCTGTCCATCGTGCGTGCAGTCCCCCAAGTGCGGCAACGGCAACGAGCCGCTGGACAAGCGGGGGGCGATCACGCTGCTGGACGTGGTCCTCACCAGTGGTCTGGCGCAG
>JBBSMJ010000363.1:0-1841 GCA_038233235.1 Actinomycetes bacterium
AGCGCCCCGTAGAGCACCGACACGACGCCGACAACGATGATCACCCACGCCCAGTCCCGCCACGCAGCCGGCAGCATCGGCATCGCGATGCGGACGAAGCCGTACGTGCCCATCTTCAGCAGCACCCCGGCCAGTACGGCGGAGCCGATCGCCGGCGCGTCGGTGTGTGCAGGAGGCAACCAAGTGTGAAACGGCACTGTCGGGGTCTTCACGGCTAGTCCGATCAGCACCGCGGCCAGCACCAGGCCCCCCGCGAGGGGGCTGTCGGACAGCGGCGCGGCGGCGACGAGTTCCGCCATGTCGAAGGTGTGCGGGTCGGCGGCGACGTAGAGCCCGATGAAGCCCAGCAGCAGGGCGAGCGACCCGAGGAAGGTGTAGAGGAAGAACTTCAACGCCGATCGCGCGGCATCGCCGTGTCCCCAGCCGGCGATGGCGAAGTACATCCCGACGATCGACAGGTCGAAGAAAACAAAGAAGAGAATGAGGTCGGCGGCGACGAACAGCCCGAGGCACATCGACTGCAGGAAGAGAAACAGCGCCGCCTGTACCCGTGGCCGGTCCCGCTCGCGCAGCGCATAGACCGCGCACGCGGCGAAGAGCACCGCGGTCAGTGCGACCAGCGGCAGCGACAACCCGTCCACGCCGACGTGGTAGCTGCTGCCCACCCCGGGGATCCACTTCGCCCGCTCCTCGAACGCCAGCGCGCCCGCTGGCGGAGCGTCGTACGCCGCCCAGACGCCGACCACCAGCGCCAGGTCGACGATGGTCACCCCCACCCACGCCCACCGCGCGACACCGTCGGACAGGCGCGGCAGCGCGGCCAGGACGACCGCGGCGGCCAGCGGAAGGAAGACAACGAGGCTGAGCATGGTCACCGCACCACGAGAAGGAGGACGACGCCGACCGCGAGCACCGCGGCGGCCTGGAAGTAGTACTCGTGCAGCTGCCCGGTCTGTGGGCGCCGGGCCATCCCACCGAGGTGGCGTACCTGGCGAGCCAGCGCCTCCACGACCCCGTCGACCCCACGGACGTCGATTCGTGCCGCGGCGCTGCCGGCCGCCAGTCCGCTGCGGCTCACCGCGGTCACTGCGCCGTCGACCCGGCGGTCGTCGACACCGGCCAGTCGCTGAGCGGTGGCGGCGACGACGCCTGCCGTGCCGACCACCGCCCGGTCGAGCACCCGGTCGTCGAAACGGGCGAGGGACTCCGCGAGATGCAGCACCGGACGCACGGCTATCGCGTGGGTCGCCGCTTCCAGACCCAGCCAGCTGGCCGCCCACCGCGGCTGCGGCACTCCCCACCGGGCAACCGCCGCGAGAACCGCGATCACCAAGAGCGCGGAGCCACCCAATTCGACCGGACCTGCCGTCGGCGCTGACTCCTCCCCTAGCGTCCGGCGCACCACGTCGCCGACCGGCGGCAGGGCCAGTACGCCGAGCAGGGCGGCGCCACTGGCCAGCACGACCAGCGGCACCTGCTCCCACCGTCCGACGTGGCGGGTACCGCGCCGCTCGTCGTCCCAGCCGTCCTCGACCTGGGGCGGGGCGTGGCGCCACACCACCAGAAGGACCTTGCCGGCGTACGCCGCGGAGAGAGCCGCGGCGGCCAGCCCGACGGCGTACAGCGCTAAGGACTGCTCGCGGGCGGTGGCGAGCACCTCGTCCTTGGTCGCCCACAGGGACAGTGGCGCGACACCGGCGAGGGACAGCGCACCCACCACCGCGGCGATCCCGACGAGCGGCCAGTGGCGGGCGGCCCCGCGCAGCGCGGACAACTGCTTGGTGCCCAGCGCCGACAGCCATGCCCCGGCGGCGAGGAACAGCAGCGCCTTGGTCGCGGCG
>JBBSMJ010000364.1:0-1838 GCA_038233235.1 Actinomycetes bacterium
GCTGCCGGTTCCCGACCCGCCGAGCAGCTACGGCCTGCCGCTGCCGACGCTGATGCTCATCGCTGGCGCGCTCGGCGGCATCGTGGTCGCGGCGGCCGCCCGGCTGGTGGCACGCCTTTCCGCCCGGCGCTGGGCTCGGCGCGCCGAGCGGCGTTGGCGCGAGCGGGTGGCGCAGGTGGCGCAGTCGCACGTGCTCGAGCCCGTGCAGGCCGAGCTCGATGCGCACGACCGGGTGGGTGCCGCGCTGGCGACCGCGCTGCGCCGGTAGGGCGCAGAACTCGCTGGCTCAGGTAGCCAGCTCGGGACCTGCCAGGTCGGCACCGAGGGCCCCGTCCTCCTGCATCCTCGCCAACCGGTGCACCGCGTCCCTGGTCGCCGGGTAGAGGTCGCAGTACACCGCGTAAAGCTGGTCGTACACTCGCGCGTTCGCCCGGTCCGGGCGCACGACCCTCGTGCTGGACGACCAGTCGGTCTCTGGAGGTACGAGGCCTGTACCGATCGCGGCGAGCAGCGCATCACCGTAGCTGGCTCCGATCGTCTGAGACGGCAGGACCTGCTCTCGCCCGGTGACATCGGTGACCACCTGGGTCCAGAGTCCGCCCTGCGTGCCTCCGCCGACCGCCACCAGCCGCTCCACGGGCTCGGCCGAGGAATCGAGATGGTCGAGGATCTGTCGGATGCCGAATGCGATCCCCTCGTAGATGGCCCGAAACAAGTGGCCGCGGGTGTGCCGCAACGTCAGGCCGGCAAAGACTCCCCGGGCTCGGGGGTCGAAGATCGGGGTCCGCTCGCCGGCGAAGTATGGCAGCACCACCAAGCCGTCCGCCCCCGGCGGTGTGGAGGCGGCCTCGACGACCAAGTCACCGAACGGGACACCGCCGGCGATCTGCTGCAGCCACGAGGTGAGGCTGCCGGAGGTGGCCATGCCTGCGGCCAGGGTGCGTGATCCCGGTTCGAGCCCGGCAGTTCCCCACAGCATCGGGTGGGTCGTGTGTTGGGCGAGGACGTGGACGAAGAACATTGTGGAGCCGTACATCAGCATCAGATCGCCGGGCTCGCGGACACCTGCGCTGAATGCCTCCGCCCAGGCGTCGACCGTCCCGGCGGTGACCGGTGTGCCCACCGGTAGTCCGGTGGCGTCCGCGGCCGCGGAGGTCACCGCACCGACGACCTCGGTCGACCATGCCAGCCGCGGGGCGTCAACCCCCGGCGCGATCTGCTCGAGCAGGTCCTCGGCCCAGTCTTGTGTGGCCATGTCGTAGAGCGGGTCGCACTGGCTGGCGGTGTGGTGGTCGAGGACGTACTCACCGGTCAGCCTGGCCACCACGTACGAGCTCGAGTTGTACCACCGACGCGTCTGCTGCCACACCTGCGGCTCGTGACGGCGCAACCACAGCATCTTCGGTCCCACGGCCTGCGTCGACAGCGCCGACCCGCCACGGCGCAGGATCTCGTCTTCCCCGAGCTGCTGCGTGAGTTCCGCGATCTCATCGGTAGCGCGCATGTCGATCCCGTAGAGGATCGCCGGGCGCAGCGGGTGGTCGGCTTCGTCGGTGACGACGAGGCATGGACCCAGGCCGCTGACCGACACACCCGCGACGTGCTGGCCGGCAGCCTGCGGCATGAGTTCCCGGGACAACGCCACCACGTCGCCCCACCAGGTGCCGTCCACGTCCATCTCAGCCCACCCGGGCCGTGGCAGCGACATCTGGTGGGACCTGGAGGCGGTTGCCACGACCTCGCCGTCAGCGTTGGCCAACACCGCTTTGCTGCTGCCCGTTCCGATATCGATACCGAGCACGAGCTCGCTCACTGTCACCGCCTGGTTCCTGGGATCA
>JBBSMJ010000365.1:0-1823 GCA_038233235.1 Actinomycetes bacterium
CATCTCCGGCGGGCACCAGCGGCCAGGCACCGGATCCGGGCAGTCCCTCGCCGGGAGGGCCTCCGTCATGCGGACAACGTCGGCGCGCAGCGTGCCCAGCCGGTCCAGTTCGGCGTCCAGCTCGGTGATGCGCTGGCGGAGTAGCTGCTCTGCCGGTCCGCACGGGCAGTCCCCGGCGTCGCGGACCGTCAGCAGTACGGCGATCTCCTTCAGCCGCAGGCCGAGGCGTTGTGTGCCCTTGATGAAGCGCAGCCGGTCGACCGCGTCATCGCCGTACCGCCGATGCGCCCCGCTCGTCCGGGGTGCTGGCGGCAGGAGCCCGACTCGCTCGTAGTAACGGATAGTGTCGGGGCGTACGCCGACCCGGGCCGCCAGCTGGGCGACGGTCATCGAGCCGGCGAGAACCCGAGGTGGTGCGTAGCCGGAGCTCATGCAGCCACGGTAGAACTTGGAGTTGGGTCGAAAGTCAAGCCCATTCGCCGGTCGTTTCGATCCGTCAAGAGTGCGCCCGTACGAAACCCGCCGCAGCGGCAGGCTCAGCGACCACCGAGTGCGGCGGGGTCGATGCTGATCCACACCGCCGTAGCGCGGGCAAGAACGCGCCCGTCACCGTCGTACAGCGTGGTGGCCGTGAAGGTCTTGCGGCCCTCCGCGCCGCGGGCTTGGCCGGTCACCACGCACCGCTCCCCGACGTAGGGCACCGCGTCGAGCGTGGCGGTCATCCGGCCGAGCACCATCGGCCGGCCCACCAGGTCGACGGCCCAGCCACCTGGACAGTCCAGCGCCGCCCACACGAACTCCGGCGCCACCTCCCCGGCCGTGCCGAGAGACGCGTCAGGTACCCAGGCGGCGGCCACCGTGCCGGGTCGCTCGGGCACCGGACCGGGAGCCAGCAGCATCGCGTCGCCGGGACTTCGGTCGACGCCGCAGACGAAGCAGCTCGGGAAGGGGTGAGCAGAACGCCCGGCGTACGCCGCCGCAGTGGCTTCCGCCTCCGCGAAGCTGACCGGTTCGACTAGGTGGTCATCGGACAACGTGGTCGCGGCGGCCTCGGCCACCAACGCCCCGCCGAAGACCAGCCGCGCGCCGCTGCCGGTCGCTTCGACCCGCATGGGTGCCTCGAGCGGCGGTGGCTGGCGCAGGGTGATCACGGCCGCGTCGCCGTCGAGGTGCCGGGCGAGCCGGCCGGCCAGGTAGCCACCGTTGGCCGACTGCGGTGGGCCACAGAAGCGCTGCGCGACGGTGAGGGTGGCGGAATCGGGAGTCATCTCGTCCGGTGCATTTGGTCCGGCGAGTCAGGCCAGCGCGCCGGCGGCGACGCGCAGGTCGGCGACGACCCCGGCGTACGCCGCGTCCTGGTCGTCGGCGCGCAGCACCGCGGAGGGGTGCAGCGTCGCCAGCACGAAACGGTTGTGCGGGGCGGCATCCTCCTCCGGCGGCTCGACCAGCGCGTCGTCCAACGTCAGCTCGGTGCCGGAGCGGACAGGGGCGGGACGCTCACCCGGCCACGGCAGCAGCAGGCCACGCTGCTTGGTCACCCGAAATGACGGGCCGAGCAACGCCTTTCCGGCGGTCGCGCCCAGCGCCACGACCACCTCCGGCTCCAGCAGCGCGAGTTCAGCGGTCAGCCACGGCCGACAGGCCTGCACCTCCCACGTGTCGGGCGTCGCGTGGATGCGGCGCTTGCCCGGGGCGCTCTGGGTGAACTTGAAGTGCTTGACGGCGTTGGTGACGTACGCCATGGAGCGATCGATACCGGCCTCTTCCAGTGCCCGGTCGAGCAGCCGGCCGGCGGGTCCCACGAACGGCGCGCCGCGACGGTC
>JBBSMJ010000366.1:0-1820 GCA_038233235.1 Actinomycetes bacterium
AGCGGCGCGCCGTGGACGCGGGGCAGCGGCTGCCCGTTCATCGCCCAGGCCAGCAGCACCTCCGCAGAGGTCGCCTTGGCCACCGGCACCGAGCCGCCGTAGGGCTGCGGCGGGTCAGCGAGGGAGGTGACGTCTGGCGCGGCGAAGCACACATGCGCGGCGCCCTCGGCCAGCCCCGCAGCCGCCAGGACGTCACCCAGGCGTACCCCCGTCCACGTGGCGGTCGAGGTGGCACCGCCCTGCCAGGGATCCTCCCCGGGGATGTCCCGGACGGCGATCAGCCCCGAGCGCCGGTTGCCCGCGCACTGCAGGGTCGCGGACAGCGTGCGCTCGGCGAAGCGAGCCGCCAGATCGGCCAGCGAAAGCTCCAGCGGCGTGTGCACCAGGCCGTCCACCACCAGGCGAAAGGCGTCGGCATCGATGTCGGCGACGGGGCCGTGGTTGCGGCTGTAGAAAGTGTCGGTGGCGGTCACCGGCTCCCCGGCCAGGGCGGCCAGGGGCGGCTCGGCGTTGTAGGGGTCGCTCTCGTGCTCGAGCATGTCTGCCCGCTTGCCCCACAAGCTCATGGAGTCTCCCTGGCGTCATCACCCCTCATGAGGCGGCGGTCCACGATCGAGGCCGCGGTACCGGCCCCGGCGCCACACTATTCACCCCGGCGGCGCCCACGGCAGGTATCGCGGTACTCGCGGCCGCGGCGCACCAGTCGCGCTCCTGACGCGTGCTCAGCTTGTCGAGCAGCACCATCAGGTGGCCCCAGGGCAATCGTGCAGCGGGCTGCTGCACAAAGTCCTGCGGCCACGCCTCGGCCAGCGCCCGCTGCCCCAGCCGGCCGGCGGTCACGGGAGCGGCCCGGGGTGGACGACGCCCCCGCCCTGCCTTGCTGTCCCACACCAGCCGGAAGGTGATCTGTTCGGCGGCAACCGTTAGTTGCAGCGGACCATCCGTGCGCCCGGCGCGCGGCGCCGGTCCGGCACGTTCAACGCACGGCCCCGCTCCGGGGCAGCCCCGATGCATCGAGGAGACAAGCCACCAGTGGCATTTTGGGGCTCCTCTGTCTGACGCATCCGTGGGCGTGTAGGAGCGTCTGACGCGCGACACGGCCTTCCCTGCCTACGGTTCCGGTTGTCAAGACGGGAATCGCAACGTGGCGGGGAACGGCGTGCGTGCCCCTACTTGAACAGCCGCTGGACGCCGCCGCGACCGAACCCTTAGCCGCCAAAGGCGACAGCACCCGTGCTGCCCTGCGCCAGGTTTCGGCGCTCCGCCCGGGTGAGGCCGGACACCGCTCCTCGCTTCGGCCACACCGCAGCCGCCGCGACGCGACCGAGACCGAACGCACCGGCGATCATCCCGGCAACCAGGCTCGGCACCTTCAGGTGGGCGTTTCGCCCGCCCGGCCCGTCGATCCGGACGTGGTCGGCGACCAACTACTGAAACCCCGCTCGCTCGGGCAGTTGCAGCACCCGCCGCAAGGCTGGCGCCCGCCACGAAGTTCGGGTCATCGAACACGGCCGTGACGTCATGAAAGACTCGCACCATCCAGCGGACGCCCTTCTCTGCGCGGCGACTTGATCCCTCGACAAGATCGATTCTTCCGCAGCAGTAAGGCATTCCGCCGTTACGACGCGCGACTCACACCAAGATCGACGGTGAATCCGGGCTCAGTCGGTGCGCTCGATCTGGCCGCAGGCGATGGGCAGGGTCGGCAGGTAGGTGCCGTTGTCCAGCGTGTCGCCGTGCACCACGATGGCGCGGTTCTGCAGGGTCTTGTTGATCGGCTGCAGTCCGGCGAGGTCCTTGCCGCTGTAGGTCTGGGTGAA
>JBBSMJ010000367.1:0-1818 GCA_038233235.1 Actinomycetes bacterium
ACCACGTCCGGCCGGCAGGCGGCGATGACGCCGGCCACCGCGCTGGCGCCGTCCCGCAGCGAGCGCACGTTGTAGCTGAGCACCCGCAGCTCGACACTGGTCGGTGCAGCGGGTGAGCCGGCCGGACTTCCTGCGGAGACTTCGTTCACGAGCGGACGCGCGCCAGGTCGGCGGCGCCGACGAGCCCGGCGGCAGCCCCGAGCTCGGCCAGCTTGACCGCGGCCACCGGCCGGTGCCCGCGGCCGGTCAGCGATGCAGTGAATGCTCGGGCCGCCGGCTGCAGCAGCAGGTCACCCGCCTCCGACACACCGCCGCCGAGCACGAAGCAGCTGGGATCCAGCACCGCGGCGAGGTCGGCCAGCCCCCGACCCAGCCAGTCGCCGACGAGTCGGAAGCACTCCAGCGCGGACGGATCACCCTCGGCCGCCGCGCGGGTCACCACCGGTCCGTCGATCGCGTCCGCCGAGCCCCCGGCGAGCTCCAGCATCCGGCCGGCGACCAGCGGGGACTCCCGAGCAAGCTCCTGCGCCTCCCGCACCAGCGCACGCCCGCTCGCATACTGCTCCCAACAACCGCGGTTGCCACAGCCGCAGCGCCGGCCGTCGCGTACGGCGTTGACGTGGCCGAACTCACCGCCGATGCCGAACCTGCCCCGGTACAGCGCTCCGTCGACGACGATTCCACCTCCGATTCCGGTACCCAGCGTTACCAGGACGACGTGGCGGTGCCCGCGGCCCGCCCCGAAGCGGTACTCCGCCCAGGCAGCGGCGTTGGCGTCGTTCTCCACGACGACGGGCAGGCCCACCCGGCGCTCGACGTCCGCGCGCAGCGGCTCCTCGCGCCAGGCCAGGTTGGGGGCGAAGAGCACCGTCGACCGGGACTCGTCGACGAAACCGGCGGCGCCCAGCCCGACGGCTTCCACGTCGTAGTTCTCCCGTAGCTCCTCGACGACGGTCGCGATGACGTCCTCGGTGGCCTGCGGATCCTGCGACGGCGTGGGGCGGCGTACGGCGGCGAGCACGGTGCCCGCCTCGTCGACCACGCCGCCGGCGGCCTTGGTGCCGCCGACGTCGACGCCGATGGTCAGCCCCATGGGGTCACTTCCCGGCCTCGACGCGACGCTTGAGTTCCTTCAGGGCGGTGTCGACGACCACCTTCTCTGCCTTCCGCTTGATCATGCCGATCATCGGGATCGCCACGTCGACGGACAGCGTGTAGGTCACCTCGGTAGCGCCATCACCCGCTCCGGCGACGGCGTCGGTCAGCACGTACGACCCGTCTATCGCGGTGACCACCTTTCCGCGCAGGAGATGCCAGCGCACCGCGGTGTCGTCCTCCCAGTCGTAGCCAAGGACGTACTCGTCCTTGACGACACCGGCGTCGAGCACGAAGCGCACCTGCTCGGCCCGCCCGTCGCTACCGCGGATCAGCACCTCGGTTTCCTTCACCGCCTCGGCCCACTCCGGGTAGGCATCGAAGTCGGCGATGACCGCCATGACCCCGGCGCGACCGGCGGCCACCGTGATCGCCGAGGTAGTGCGCTGGGCCATGACTCCCTCCCGCGGTTCGGGGAAATCCCACGCCGACATGTCAACCCGCGGGAGGCTACCGCCGTACCCCGCGTCGAAGCTGGTCGCGGGCCCGATCCAAGGCACCGTCGTCTCAGCGAGGAGAATCAGTGCGCGAGTTCAGTGTTCCGGCTCTGGTCGAGCGTCCCGCGGCAAGGAACCTCGCTGCGCTCGTCACCAAGAACGCCGAGGAGGCGCCCGACGAGCAGATCTTCGCGCGCAACGTCGCAGGGGAGTGGACCTACGTCAC
>JBBSMJ010000368.1:0-1815 GCA_038233235.1 Actinomycetes bacterium
TCTTCACAATCGGACATGTGCCGTCCCCGCCGCGAGCTGCGCCGTCCGCGGCGCCACCGGGCATCTCCGTTGCTGCGGTCGCTCGCTTTCTGGGTGTTGCTCCGGCCACCCTGCGCACGTGGGACCGTCGATACGGCCTCGGTCCCGGCGAGCATCTTCCTGGGCGTCACCGCCGCTACTCCCCGGCAGATGTGGCGACATTGCAGGAGATGCGTCGGCTACTGCTTGCGGGTGTCACCGTGGCCGAGGCAGCTCGTATCGCGACGGCGAACCGCAACCGGAGTGCTCGCGATGCGACCGGAGCGGTAGCTGAGGTAGGTCCGGCCGACGCGGGGGCGACCGCCGTGGGGCCGGCCGCCGTGGGGCCGGCGGATGCAGCGCACGAGTTGGCCGCCGCCGATGAGACCGCGCCGGGCGGCGATGTCCCTCATGGCGGCGGGCGCGTGCTTCGACTCACGGGCGCGTCGGCTCAGGCGCGGGGACTCGCCCGGGCGGCCATGTCGCTCGACTCTGTCGGGGTGAATCGCATCCTGGGGGCCAGCCTCGAGCGCCGCGGCGTGGCGGCGACGTGGCAGGAGCTACTTGTCCCGGTGCTGGTCAGCGTGGGCGACAGGTGGGCTGCAACCGGGGAGGGGGTCGACGTCGAACACCTGCTGTCCGAGTGCGCCATGGGTGCGCTACGAGCGGTTTCTCTCCGCCTCGAACACCCGGTGAACCGGCGGCCGGTGCTGCTGGCGGCTGCCGAGGGGGAATTGCACAGCCTCCCCCTGCACGTCGTCGCCGCCGGACTGGCCGAACGGCGAGTGGCCTGTCATGTGCTGGGCGCCAGCATGCCGCGCGCCGCCCTCGCCGACGCGGTACGCCGGAGCGGTCCGTCGGTCGTGTTCCTGTGGGCGCAGCGACGGGAAACAAGTGACCCCGGGCAGCTTTCGGCCATTCCAGCGCCACGTCCGACTCCTGTCGTGGTCGCCGGCGGTCCAGGATGGTCCGGTCAGTCGCTCCCTACCGGGACCGCTCGCGTGCACGACTTCGCCGAAGCAGTCGAGCGGCTGGGGGTAGCGGCCGGGGCCTGACGCCCGCGCCGTCCGCCACGCCGCGGGAAGCTCACCCATCTGGCGCTTACGTCGGTGGCCGGACGTGCCGACAGAAGAAGGGAGCGTCTCTGCCCTCTGGCGGACGACAGTGAAGGGGAGCCCTGTGGCCACGCTGTTGATCTGCGACGACTCGCCGCTCACGCGCGAGACGCTGCGCAGGGCGAGCGCTGCGCTGCCCGACGTACGTCTGGTGGTCACCGCAACGTCCGGTGAGGAGGCCCTCGCTCGCTGGCCGGTCGAGCGGCCCGCGCTCGTGCTCATGGACGTGCGCATGCCCGGCATGGGCGGGGTCGAGGCCATCAGGCGATTGATGGCCACCCACACCCAGGCCATGGTTGTGGCACTGGTCACCGCAGAGGACCACGCGGACGCGGCACGGGCCATTGCGGCCGGTGCCCGCGGCTACGTCGTCAAGGAGCCGCTGGGCGAGGAGTTCGGCGCCGTCGTCAGCGAGGCCCTCGCTGAGTACGCCGCCGCCGGGACCCGCCGCCAAGTCACCACCGGCGCTGGGTTGGCTCCATCGCTGACCGAGCGTGAGACGCAGGTGCTCACCGGGATGAGCCGGGGACGCACCAACGCGGAGATCGGACGTGACCTCTTTCTGTCCGAGGACACCGTGAAGACACACGCGCGGCGGCTGTTCCGCAAGATGCACGCGTCCGACCGCGCCCATGCGGTGGCCAAGGGTTATCGCTGGGGCTTCGTCAGCTGAGCCCAGCCA
>JBBSMJ010000369.1:0-1815 GCA_038233235.1 Actinomycetes bacterium
AGCACCACGTCGTTGATGGTGCCGCCATGGGTCTTGCGGATGCGCTTGTAGTCGTCGAGGTCGGTGTCGGCCATCGCGAAGCGGCGGTGCTCGCCGATGCGGACGTTGAGCGGGGAGCTCGGGGCGGGCTTGGCCATCGAGACGACGGACTGGAGCACACCGCTCGCGACTCCGGCCACCTTCCCGGCGGTCGCCCGGACGTCGACGATCGCCGAGCGGGTGGTGTCGATCGCCTGCGTCGGGCGCTTGACCAGGTCGGTCACCGCCCCGACGACGAGCGCGCCGCGGCCGGGCTCGCGCGACGGGCGCCAGTCGTCGGCCGGCACCTCACGTGGCTCGGGGGTGAGGTCGAGCATCACCGTGCCGATGTCGACGGCAGCGATGCCGTCCACCATCGCGTGGTGGGTCTTGGTGATGATCCCGACCCGGCCCCGCTCGAGCCCCTCGACGAGATAGATCTCCCAGAGCGGGCGGTTGCGGTCGAGCGGTCGTCCCTGCAGCCGGCCGACCAGATCGCGCAGCTGCGCATCGGTGCCGGGCTTGGGCAGGGCGCTGCGGCGTACGTGGTAGGTGACGTCGAAGCTCTCGTCGTCCACCCACACCGGGTTGGCGATCCGGCCGGGGATCAGCTTGACCTTCTGTCGGTAGCGCGGCACGAGGGTGATGCGCTCACTGATGAGCTCCACCAGCCGGTCGTAGTCGAAGCCCGTCGTCGGGGGGTCGAAGATCGCCACGCCGCCGACGTGCATCGCCGTGGTGGGCGTCTCCATGTAGAGGAAGGAGACGTCCATCGGGCTGAGCCGGTCGGTCACGGGTTCCTCCAGTTCGGCGGGTAACCCATGGTCACACACAGGTGTGGCTCGGACGCCCAGGCAGACTGGGCGCATGGACTTCGACCACTCGGCTCGGGCGCTCGACCTGATCGCCCGGATGCAGGACTTCATGGACACCCGGGTCTTGCCGGCGGAGCAGGACTACGACGCCTACCGCCGCACGGCTGGCCCGGACGACCACACGCTGCCGCCGGTGGTGGAGGAGCTCAAGGCCGAGGCCCGCCGGCGCGGGCTGTGGAACCTGTTCCTGCCGGAGGTGTCGGGCCTGAGCAACCTGGAGTACGCCCCGATCGCCGAGCTCACCGGCTGGTCCTCCCATATCGCACCCGAGGCGATCAACTGTGACGCCCCGAACACCGGCAACATGGAGGTGCTGCACCTGTTCGGCACCGCCGAGCAGAAGTCGCGCTGGCTCGTACCGCTGCTCGACGGGCAGATCCGCTCCGCCTTCGCCATGACCGAGCCGGCCGTCGCGTCCTCCGACGCCACCAACATCTCGACGGCTCTCGTGCGCGACGGTGACGACTACGTGATCAATGGCCGCAAGTGGTGGATCACCGGGGTCAACGACCCGCGCTGCGAGGTCCTCATCCTGATGGGCAAGACCGACCCGGACGAGTCGGCGCACCGCCAGCAGTCGATGATCCTGGTGCCGGTCGACACCCCCGGCGTCGAGGTGATCCGGGCGCTGCCGGTCTTCGGCTACGCCGACCAGCACGGGCACGGCGAGGTCTCTTTCACAGACGTACGCGTGCCCGCCGCCAACCTGATCGCCGGCGAGGGGGACGGCTTTGCGATCGCGCAGGCCCGGCTCGGCCCGGGCCGGATCCACCACTGCATGCGGGCGCTGGGGGCGGCCGAGCGGGCGCTGTCGCTGATGTGCGAGCGGGCCCTGTCCCGGGTCGCCTTCGGGTCGCCGCTCGCGACGCAGGGGGTCGTGCGCGAGCAGATCGCCGAGTCGCGGATGGAGATCGACCAAGCC
>JBBSMJ010000370.1:0-1813 GCA_038233235.1 Actinomycetes bacterium
CTGGCGGGGTGGGCGGACGACCCCCGCGCCGTACGCCTGGCAGCGTGGTTCCACGACGCGGTGTACGACCCGCTGCGGACGGACAACGAGCTGCGCAGTGCCGGGCTGGCCGAGCGGGTGCTGCCCCCGCTCGGCCTCGACCACGCCCTGACCTCCCGGGTGGCGCGGCTCGTCCGGCTGACCGCCGGGCACGCCCCGGATGCGGGTGACACCGACGGTGCGGTGCTCTGCGACGCCGACCTGGCGGTGCTCGCCGGGTCCACCCGCACGTACGCGGCGTACGTCGACGCGGTGCGAGCGGAGTACGCCGCCCTCGACGACGTGACGTGGCGGCGCGGCCGGGGGGACGTGGTACGCACTCTGCTGCTGCGCGACCCGCTCTACCGAACTCCACCCGCCCACGCCGGTTGGACCGATCGTGCCCGGGCGAATCTCACTGGCGAGCTGGCGGCGCTCGCGCTCAGCTGACCGTCAGCCCGCCAGCAGGTCGACCGGACGAACCGATATCGGGAACGGTCTCGTCGCGGCGTACGCCTGCTCACCGACGACCCGCGCCGCCTCGGCGTAGCGGCCGTCGTGCAGCTCCAGCACCAGTAAGGACGGCTCCTCCGGGTCGACGACCCAGTAGGTGGCCACACCGCTCTCCTCGTAAACCCCCCGCTTGAGCAGCAGATCCTTTGTGCGCGAGCCTCGGCTGAGCACCTCGACGGCGAGCAGCAGCGGGCGGGTCAGCCGGGTCTCGCCGACATCCTCGCGACGGACGACGAGCAGATCGGGCTGCAGAGATCGTCGCCGCGTCGGCTGATAGTCGACGGGGGCGTAGAACACCTCCAGGTCGGCCGGCGCGGCCACGTCGAGCAGCCGGAAGAGGGCGCGGGACACGCGCTGGTGCTGGGGCACCGGGGCCGGGCTCACCAGCAGCACCCCGTCGACCAGCTCGTACTGCAGCCCGTCGTCGGGCAGCAGCGCGAGATCGTCGACCGTCCACTCGCGATCACGGGGCAGCTCGGTCATTGCGGTCATGGTGCTCCTCCGCTCTCAGCATGTCACCAGTGTGGACATCCGAGGGAACAGGTGCCGTGGTCATCCACCGGCTGGTCCCCCGCCTCGCGCCTGTCAGCGAGATTTTCGAAGGCGCAACCCTGCAGCACGCAGCCGCGCGACGAGCTCCCGCGAGGGGACTGGGGACGCGCCGTACGCGAGAGCCCGGTCGCGCAGCACCGCCGGCACGTCGTAGTGGTCCCCCTGAAACGCCTGCCGCGGAATGTCCAACCGGGCGGCGAAGTCGTGCAGCTCCGCATAGGAGGCGTCGCTGATCAGATGCGCCCACAACCGACCGCGCCACGGCCACACCGCCGGATCGACCAGGATCGTCATCGCCCCATCGTCCACCTGTGGTGGTCGGCAATGCTGTGGTAGGCAGGTTGCGTGGAGACCGACGAGGCGCTGTACGACGCGCGGGCGCGGGTGCTGCACGACCTCTGCGCCGCCGGCTGCGACAACGCCCACGCGGTGGATCTCGTGGACGACGCGTTGACCCGCCGCCGCTGGTGGGTCGAGCAGTGGCCGGAAGGCGCGGCGTACGTCGCCGGCCTGGTAGCCCAGGACGTCCAGGAGGCGATGCTCGATGTCGCCGGGCGGTGCTGGCCGGACTGCCCTCGCCACGACGACGGCCACGAATTGCGGGTGGAGCCCGACCTGGGCGCGGATCCCCGCTGGGTGTGCGAACGCGACGGTTCCACCGTCGCCCGTCTCGGCCACCTCTAGACGCCAGGTACGCCGAAGGGGCGGCCCCCCGTGGGAGGACCGCCCC
>JBBSMJ010000371.1:0-1800 GCA_038233235.1 Actinomycetes bacterium
CGCACCCCTTGCTCGAACGCATCGACTCGCCGCCGCGAAGGAGAGATCCTGCATGCCGTCTGACCCCGCTGCCTGGACGCTGCAACGGCGCACCGCCACCTCGAACGGTGAGATCGCCTGGGATCGCCTGGGCGACGGCCCGCCGGTCGTGTTGGTGCATGGAACGCCCACCCGATCGGTGCTGTGGCGCGATGTCGCCCCGCAGCTCGCCGAACACTTCACGGTCTATGTGTTCGACCTGCTCGGCTTCGGCCAGTCCGAACGCTTCGAGGAGCAGCGCGTCTCCATCCGTCTGCACGGAGAGGTGCTTGCCGAGCTGGTGCGCGACTGGGGACTGGAGGAGCCGGCGCTGGTCGGACACGACATCGGCGCCTCCGCCGTACTGCGCGCCCATCTCCTGGAGGGCGCACCGGCGCGCAAGCTCGCCCTCCTCGATGCCGTCGTACTGCGCCCGTGGATCACGGCGACCACGCGCCACCTGCAGGCCCACCTCGACGTCTACCGAACCATGCCGACGCACATCTTCCGCGAGGTTGCCGCGACGCACCTGCGGACGGCCACCGCGCGGCCGATGAGCCCGGAGGTCTTCGCCGGCTACTTCGACCAGTGGGAAGGCGAACACGGCCATCACCTGTGGGTGCGCAATGTCCGCGGCCACGACGAGCAGCACACCGCCGACTTCGAGCCCATGCTCGACGACATGCAGACACCGACCCGGATCGTGTGGGGCGAGCAGGACCGGTGGCTGCCGCTCGAGGTCAGCGCTCGCATCGAAGCTCGACTGCCTAATGCGGATCGCGTCGTCATCCCGGATGCCGGGCACTTCGCCCCCGAGGACCAGCCCACCAAGGTGGCGGAGGCGCTCCTCGACTTTTTGCAGTGACCTGCGGCGTACGACGCGGCGCGCCTCTCCGGCTCGGCGTGGGCGTGATCGCCGTACTACGCTGAGGCGCCGTCCCCGCTACAGGTTGGGGTCACCACCGTGGCATCGTCATCCGTCCTAGCTCGCCGGATCGCAGCGACCCGAGCGGCCACCACCGGCCTCGTCCTCGTTGGCGCCCTCACGGTCGGGGTCGTGCCGGCGTACGCCGGAACGTCGACGTTGCCGGACCGACTGAGCCACCTCGGGAAGTCCCGGCAGGTGGTGACGGTCACTTCGTCGTCGTGGTCGACGTCGTACGCGAAGCTGAGCACGTGGCGCAAGCGCAAGGACGGGAACTGGCGTCGGGTGATAGGCCCGGTACCCGCTCGCATCGGTTACGCCGGCTTCGCGCTGGCCGCCGACCGGCTGCAGGGCACGGGGACTACTCCCGCCGGCACCTTCCGCATCGGCCGTGGCTTCGGGTCGAACAAGGATCCGGGTACGGCGATGCCCTACCGACGCTTCGACCGCAACGACTACTGGCCGGGCGATCCGCGCGATCCGCGGACGTACAACGTCTACCAGTTCAAGCGGGCGTCCATGGCGCGCTGGCGGACGAGCTGGGCCGAGCGGCTCTGGGACTTCCGCGCCGAGTACGCGCACGCAGCGGTGATCAGGTACAACATGCCTCACCGTCGCTACCGCGCCGATGACGGGCAGCGCTTCGCGAAGGACAAGGCCAACACGACTAGAGGCGGCGCGATCTTCCTGCACGTCAACGGTGACGACGACACGGCCGGGTGCGTCTCGGTCAGCGCGCGCCGGATGCGCAAGCTGCTCCGCTGGTTCGACCCCGACCGCGTACCGCGCATCGTGATGGGCCCCAAGGACGAGATCGGGTCCATGTAGTGGCAAGGTTCCGGCTTTGCTCGGCAGCG
>JBBSMJ010000372.1:0-1778 GCA_038233235.1 Actinomycetes bacterium
TCAAGAAGGCCTTTGGGCAGGTCAAGGACAACCCGCAGGTGCAGCGCACCACCAACCAGGTCCAGGCGCAGGCGGGCGACCTCGCCTCCACTGCAAAGCGCTCGGTGAGCGACAAGGTAAGAGAGAAGGTACCGTCCCGGCTGGGCGGCCGCCGCGCGCAGACCGGCACCGGCTACCCGTCGTACGACGACCCGACGTACGACAACCCGACGTACGACGACGCGGTCACCCGGCCGGACGGCCAGACGATCTGACACTTGCCGGCCCGCCCCCGGGAAGCGTCGTAGCGACAAAGGAGAACAGCGGTGACCGAGCGGCTGCCCGAACCCGACGAGCAGATCAGCGGCGAGGGCATCCCCGACACCGCAGACGACGCCAGCCCCGAACGCGACCGCCTCGTCGATCCGGAGGAGCCGGCGCTCCCGGCTGAGGATCCGGTCGCCGTCACGGACTTCGGCACGACTGCCGACGAGCAGCTACACGGGGAGTCCATCGACGGAAAGCTCGCCCGAGAGGAACCGGAGCCCCGAGAGGATCCACTCCGCCCGCGCGATGTCGACGAGCCCTCGGATGAGCCGGTGTACGCCGACGGCGCCGACGACTTGGACCCCAGCGAGCGGCAAGCCGGTCAGCTCGTCGAATCCGACGAAGGCGCCCGTCCAGACACCGAAAAGGAGGTCGTCGCCCACGATGCCGGCCGCGGCATCGGCGGGATTTCGGCAGAGGAGGCGGCCATGCACGTCGAGCCGGAGGGCGGCGCGGAGTCACCCAACTGGCGTCAGACCTAGGCCGATGGCGCGCCTGCGTCGGGTCGATTGCGCCGGCCCGGGTCTCACCCGGCGGCGGCGCGGGCGCGGATGGTCGTACTACACCGCGAGCGGCGAGCGGATCACCGACCCGGACATCGTCCAGCGCATCGATCAACTGGTGATCCCGCCGGCATGGCGGGACGTATGGATCTGTTCGCTGGCCAACGGCCACATCCAGGCTGTCGGCACCGATGCGGCTGGCCGGAGGCAGTACCGCTATCACGACTACTGGCGACTCCAGCGCGACACCGCCAAGCACGCACGCATCCTCGACTTCGCTAAGCGGTTATCAGCGGTGCGGCAGACCGTCGCAGCACACTTGACGGAACGGGGGCTCACCCGCAACCGCGTGCTGGCCGCCTCCGTACGCCTGCTGGACCTCGGCTTCTTCCGCGTCGGCAGCGAGGAGTACGCCGAGGAGAACAACACCTTCGGACTCGCCACCATGCGACGTGAGCACGTGACCATCTCCCGGGGCGTCATCACCTTCGACTACCCGGCAAAAGGGAGCAAGCAGCGCGTGCACTCGTTGGCTGATGACGAGGTGTGCGCAGTGGTGACCGCCCTGAAGCGGCGGCGGAGCGGAGGCGAAGAGCTGCTCGCTTACCGTGAGGGCAACCAGTGGCGAGACATCGGCAGCGACGACGTCAACACCTACCTGCATCAGGTGACAGGTGGCGACTTCACCGCCAAAGACTTTCGCACCTGGCACGCCACGGTCCTCATGGCAGTGGGGCTCGCTGTATCCGTGGAGGCGCCCACCACGTCCACTGCCCGAAAGCGCGCAGTCAACCGTGCCGTTCAAGAAGTCGCCGCGTACCTCGGGAACACCCCGGCGGTCTGCCGCCGCTCGTACATCGACCCGCGAGTCATCGACCTCTACTACGACGGCGTCACCATCGAGCGCACACTGACGCGCCTCGGTGCCGACGCGCAGTTCGGACAGCTCGCCACTCAGGGGGCGATCGA
>JBBSMJ010000373.1:0-1770 GCA_038233235.1 Actinomycetes bacterium
AGCACGAGGACCTGCACCGCGGCGAGCTCGGCCGGGTCGACGGACAGCTCCGGGATCAGCCGCACGCGCCAGCGACCCTGGTGCTCGGCCAGCTGCCACCCGGCGAGCGTCGCGGCGAGGAGGTCGTTCACCGCCGCCGTTCGAGCCTGCTCGGTGTCGGCGTCCCGAAGTCGACGCCACCCACCAACGGGAAGCTCGTGCTCGTCCGCCTCGTTCAGGCGCCGCTCGGCCTCCGCGAGCCCATCGCGCAGGCTGAGGTAGGGCGCCCGTACCAGCGCCCACCCCGCCAGCGCCACCTCATGCACGGACGGAGCGGCGCACCGTGTCGCTGAACTTCCTGTCCTCCAGCGCCGCAGGCACCGCCTCGGTCAGCACGACCTCGTAACCGTCCGGGTCCCGGCACACCAGATCCACGGTGTTCCACGGCGTCCGCGTCGGGCCGTCCACGTGGCCGCCGCCGACCGCTCGAGCCGTCTGGGCTCGCTGCTCGAGGTTCTCCGCGCCGGCGCGCACGCTGTAGCGGACCCCGCGCCCCCAGTTCTGCTGCACGTCGACGTCTGGCCGTCGGGCCGCGAGCAGGATGTCCTGGTAGCGGTGTCGGCGCAGGTGCACCAAGACCGGTGTCCCCCCGGGGTCGGGAATCTCGGCCAGTACGACGAACCCCATCCCCTCGACGTACCAGCGGGTCGAACGGGCGAGATCGTCGACCTGGAAGGTCACGAACCCCGGCATCGCATAGATCTCGGTGTCGATCCCCTCAGTCGCCGCGCCCAATGTAGCCGCGTCATTGGCTGTCGTGTCCATCCCGGTTCCCCTTTCGCATCGGTGCCACCGACGCTAAGATCTCCAGTCAGTGGAGATACAAGGGGAATCGCCCGACTGGTCAATCGGGCGACTGGCCGAAGCCAGTGGACTGGTGGTCAAGACCGTCCGTTTCTACTCCGACGCCGGTCTGCTGGCCTCGCGCCGTACGGCGGCCGGCCACCGCCGCTACGCCCCCGCCGACCTGCCCCGCCTGCAGCTCATCCGCAGCCTGCGCGCTCTCGACGTCGACCTGGACACCATCGCCGACCTGCTCACCGACGCCGGCGGCTTGCAGGAGACGCTGCTCGCGCACGCCAAGATCCTCGAGGTTCGCCTGCACGCCCTACAGCGACAACTCGCCGTGACCCGGGCCGCCACGGAGGCGTCGGCCGAGCAGACCCTGGCCCGGCTGCACGCGCTCACCCGCATCGACGCCGCCGAACGAGAGCAGCTCCTGGACCGGTTCTGGGACGCGGTCCTCCGGGACACGCCCGACGGTGACGCTGGGTGGTTCCGGAACGCCGGCCGCCCCCAGCTACCCGCCCAGCCCACCGCCGCGCACCTGGACGCCTGGCTCGAACTCGCTGAGTTAGCGGCCGATCCTGACTTCCGCCGGGTCACCGCCGCAGGCGCCGCGTGGTTCGCCGCCCATGCCCGCCCTGACTTTGACCCCACCGCCTGGCAAGAGGATCTCGACCATGCCCTGCGGCTCGCGGACGATGCCGAGTCCGCGGGCATCCAGCCGAGCGATGATCGGGCCGCGCCCGCCGTCGACGCCTACGTCACCGCCTATGCGCACGCCTTCGGCCGAGACCCGTCCCCCGGCTTCGGCCGCTGGCTCGCCCAGCAACTCACCGACCTCACCGACCCCCGAGCCGAGCGGTGGTGGCAGCTCATGTCCCAGCTACAACCGACCCCAGACCCGCCCCGCGCAACCCGCGCCACCCGCTGGCTGCACCAGGCCCT
>JBBSMJ010000374.1:0-1769 GCA_038233235.1 Actinomycetes bacterium
GAAGGCGTCCTCGGCGTGCATACCACCGCCGTCCACGCGACGCACCTCACCGCCGAGGACATCGCGCTGCTCGGGCGGTCGCGGACGAGCATCAGCATGTGCTGCACGACCGAACGCGACCTGGCCGACGGGGTCGGACCAGCCGTGCGGCTCATGCGCGCCGGGTCACCGCTGTGCGTCGGAAGCGACGCCCACGCGATGATCGACCTGTGGGAGGAGGCGCGCGCCATCGAACTCGACGAGCGGCTGGTCAGCGGTACCCGCGGGCATCTGCAGATCACCGAGCTGCTCGCCGCGTTGACCTCCGCGGGGGCCGCTTCGCTGAGCTGGGACGCCGGTCGGCTCGCCGTCGGTGCGCTCGCCGACCTCGTCACCGTGCGCCTCGACACGCCGCGTACGGCGGGTGCCCGGGCGGGTGATCCGCTGGCGGCTGCGGTGTTCGCTGCCACTAGCGCCGACGTGTCCACCGTCGTCGTCGGCGGAGCAGTCGTCGTCGAGGACGGCCGGCACGCCACCGTGCCAGACACCGGCGCTGCACTGGACGCGGCGATCTCCGCTGTGCTGCGCTGAGCGACGGGAGGTCGCGTGCCGGGAGGTGGCGTGCAGGGATCTGCCGAGTCCTACGACGCGCTGTGGGAGTCACTGCTGCCGGTGGGCCGCGATCCGGCGACGGGTGGCTACCACCGGTTCGCCTACAGCGCGGCGGAGCTTGCCTGCCGGGAGTGGTTCATCGCCGCCGCCGGACAACGCGATCTCGAGGTGGAAACCGATCGCAACGGGAACCTGTGGGCGTGGTGGACCGGGCCGTGGGGCGGCGCCGCGGAGGGCGACGCCCTCGTCGTCGGGTCGCACTTGGACTCGGTGCGCGACGGCGGCGCCTTCGACGGTCCGCTCGGCGTGATCAGCGCCTTTGCCGCCATCGACCTGCTGCGCGTCCGCGGGCATGTCCCGCGCCGGCCGGTGGCGGTGGCGGCGTTCGCCGAGGAGGAGGGCGCCCGATTCGGAGTCGCCTGCGCGGGGTCGCGGTTGGCGACGGGCGCACTCGACCCCGACCGGGCGAGCGGGTTGCGGGACGAGTCGGGCACCACGTTGGCGGAAGCGATGTCCGCCGCTGGCTTCGACCCGTCCCGCCTCGGCCGAGATGACGAGCGAGTAACCCGGATCGGCGCGTTCGTGGAGCTGCACGTCGAACAGGGGCGCGGCCTGGTCGACATCGGTGCGCCGGTGGGGCTGGCGAGTGGCATCTGGCCCCACGGCCGCTACCGTTTCACCTTCTCCGGTGCGGCCAACCATGCGGGCACGACGCTGATGGAGGACCGGCGCGACCCGGTGCAGGCATGGAGTCGCACCGCCGTCGCGGCCGCGACCGCCGCGCGGGCGCGGGAGGCGCGGGCCACCTTCGGCCGACTCGAGGTCCATCCCAACTCGACTAACGCCATCCCGTCCCACGTTCGGGGCTGGTTGGACGCGCGGGCTGCCGACGAGCAGGCACTGCAGCGGCTGCTCGACGACGTACGCGGTGCCGCGGAGGACTACGCGCAGCAGACGGGGACCAGCGTCGACGTGGCGACGGAGTCGTTCAGCCCCGCAGTGGTGTTCGACGTACCGCTGCGCGAGCGCATCGCCGCAGCACTGGAGACATCCGGCAGTGGACCGACTCCGGTGCTGGCGACCGCGGCCGGCCACGATGCTGGCGTCCTGTCAGCAGCGGGTGTACCGACGGCAATGCTGTTCGTACGCAATCCCACCGGCGTTTCGCACTCACCCGC
>JBBSMJ010000375.1:0-1769 GCA_038233235.1 Actinomycetes bacterium
AGTACGACGCGGCCGCGCACCCCGATTATCGTCCTGGTCCGTAGAGAACATCGCGCCGCGCCTGCGTCAGGTCGTGATCGACACCACGCACGCCCGCAGCAGCGCCGAGTTCTGGCGCCAGTTGCTCGGGCTCACGTACCGAACCGGGCATGAGCAGCCGGCACCTGGTGACGATCCGCCGGGTTCCGACTGAGATCGCCGGACGGGTCCCGGCTCCCCTCTCCTTCCAGCAAGTGGACACGCTCCCGCCGGCGACGTGCCCTGAGCCTGAGGCGCCCCAGCAACTCCACTCGGATCTGACGGTGAGCAACACAGACGAGTCGGAGGTTGTGCACCGGCGCGTCCTTGCCCTGGGAGGGACGGCACGACTCGACCGCTGTTGAGCGACGCGCTGGCTGACGACCGGCGGGTGGTGCGGCGTCACAGAGCTCGGCGATGGCTCTGGACGAGGACAAGATCGTCAGATGACCGGTCAGGCGGCGGCCCGGTTGGCGCCGCGGACCCGGACGATGGTGCGGCTGGTGGTGTGGAGCAGCTCGGCGATGCGCCGGGCGGACAGGCCCCGTCTGGTGAGTCGGGCGACGGCTTCACGGCGTTCGGTGGGGGTCAGGCGCACTGGTTGGCCGCTCATGGCGCGTTCGACGGCGACGTCGTCGACGATCGTGTCGGCGGCGGGGTCGTCAGTGTTGTCGAGGGAGTCGTTGTCGATGTCGTCCCATGCGTGTGGTGGCGCCCAGCCGGCGGTTCGGGCCCGGGCGGCTGCCTTTTTGGCTGCCGCCCGTTCGGGTGCTGTGCGGCGCGGCGCGGGTGTGGCATGCAGGTGGTCGTAGAGGGCCGCGATCGCCCTTGCGGTGTCGGCGGTGACGGTGGTGGTGGTCAGGGCACGGCGTAGGGTGCGGGCGGTGAGCTCGGCGCGTACGGCCAGGGGCGGGATCGACCAGCCGAGGGTGGCCAGGGCTTGGAGCCGGCGGTGGGTGCCGGTGGCGTCGATGCGCCGGCCGGCGGCGACCTCGTTCGGGTCGAACTGGACGGCGAGCAACCGGCGCGCGGTGTCGGAGCGCACGTGTGCCGGTGGTGGCTGCTGGCGGACCGGTACGCCGTAGACGAGTGCGTTGACGGTGCCTTGGCCGACCCCGGACAGCGCCGCGATTCGCACCAGGCTGAGCCCCGCTTCGCGTAGTTCCTTCACGTGCCGCCGGGCGGGTTTGGCGTCGATCAGGCCGCCCGGGGCGCCGTAGAGGATCCCCGTGGTGCGGCGTCGTTCGCCTGCGGTGTTGGCTTGGGTGCAGGGGCTGCAGCCGCAGCGGTCCAGCACGTACGCCGCCCGGGTGCCGTGCTCGTGCTGGACCTGGGTGTGCTGGCAGTCCCGTACCGGCCGCGCGGTTTTGGGCGGGAGGCGGTCGGCCATCGGTCGAGCTCCTGTCGCTGACGGGGCGGTCAGCTGGGACAGGTGTCATCGCGGGGCCGGCAGTGGACACCGGGCCTCGCAGCGTGCCGAGGTCGGCTACCGCTGAGGTCTGCCGGTCGACGCCCCGGCCAGCAGCTGGCAGGTCCTATCTGCAGGGGTTGCTCAGCGCCGGGGGCCGGGTGACGGTCGGGGCGGATGGGAGGTCACGGTGACGGTCGGTGTGGTGGCGGTCCGGCTCGGTGGTCGCGTCAGCATCGTCGGGGTGGTGTTCGGGGTGGCGGCGGCGTCGCAGACCTCGATCAGCCGGTAGTGCAGGGCGCGGGCCGGGTGCCGGTCGGGGAGCGGTCCTTGCGCGGCGGTG
>JBBSMJ010000376.1:0-1768 GCA_038233235.1 Actinomycetes bacterium
CGGTCGGAGTCGGCGAGAGATTCGGCGAGCTCGTCGGTGGCCAGCCGCGCCACCTCGCGGAGCACCTCGCGGGCGGCGGCGGCGTCCATGTCGGCGTACGGACCGGTGCCGAGCACGTCGCCGCGGTCGAGCACCTCGAACAGGGTGAACTCGAGGTCTCGCAGGTTGGCCCGGTAGTGGCTCACGGCTTCCCCGAACGACTGGACGCTACTGGTCGGTAACAAACCAATGCTACTCCCCAGTAACGTCCTGCGCCCGCGGTTCAGCCAAGTCCCGCGGCTCAGCAGACCCCACGGTTCGGCGATCCCCGGGGATACCCCAGACCCATTTGGGTGAAGGGACCCTTCACTCGGACCTATTGGATGAAGGGACCCTTCACTCAGTGGGGGGCGGGGGGCTACGTGGCGCAGCGGGGCCGTACGACGTCAGACCGTGTCGTCCGATCGGCGGTGCTCCATGAAGCCGGCGGGCGCGGCGTCGGGTACCTCGGTGCGCTCCACGGAGTCCTGCAGGATGACCTCGGCCTGCCGCTGGGGATCGTCGCTCCCCGCGGCCTGCTCCTCCGGCAGCAGGGTGGCCCGGCTGCGAATGTCCTCGGGACTCGGACCGACTTCAGACGGCGTTCCCATTGCGGCCGCCTACCCACTGGACTGCGATTGCACTCCTCGGGGCAGGCTGCGGCCCTGACGTTGAAAGGGGCCTGCTGTGCTGGTAACCGTCGTTGCCGATTACGGCACCGGCGATCTCGCCTTCGCCGAGGTGCGCCAGCGGTTGGCGCTCCTCCTTCCGGAGGCCGACGTGGCGGCGATCCCGGTGCCGCCGTTCGACACGGTAAGCGCGGGGTTCTGCGTGGCCCAGCTGGCGTTCGGGGAAGGACCGCCCGACCGCGTCGTCTACGCCAACGTCGCCCCGCGCCAGGACGAGGACGAACCGCGCGAGGACAACGCCGGCGAGCAGTTGGTGGCGGCGCGGCTGCCCTCCGGCGTACTCGTGGTGGGTGTCGCGGCGGGCGCGAGCATGTCGTTCCTGGCGGACGAGGGCGTA
This sequence comes from Actinomycetes bacterium, assembly GCA_038233235.1. Lineage (GTDB taxonomy): Bacteria > Actinomycetota > Actinomycetes > JBBSMJ01 > JBBSMJ01 > JBBSMJ01. Next base: position 1,045 of record JBBSMJ010000376.1, read on the forward strand.
CAACTGCGCGCGGTGCAGGTGCCGGCGGCCGGCTCGCAGTTCAGGTCACGCGACGTCTTTCCCGCTGCGGTCGCTGCGCTCGCCCGCGGTGAGGACGGTCTCCTCGGTTCGGTGGTCAGCGTCGGCGCCGCACCCGAACGGTGCGTCGTCTACGTCGACGGCTACGGCAACTTGAAGACCAGTTGGTACGACGCCCCTGCTGCGAGCGGCACCCGCGTGCGCGTACGGATCGGAAACGTGGTTGCCGAGGCCGTGGTCAGCGACGGGGTGTTCACCGTGTCCGCTGGTGAGGTGGCGTTCGCCCCCGGCAGCTCCGGGTGGCCACGGGCGGGCGGCGGGCGGCGCAACTGCCACGAGTTGTTTGTCCGCGGCTCGAGTGCGGCCGAGTTGTTCGGCGATCCAGCGTCCGGAACTCCTGTAGAGGTGCTGTGACCGCAGTTGCGGGCGCAGACGACCAAGTGCAGCGCTGTAGCGCCACCCACTCCTGCAGGCGTCGGCGCGGGGGTCGGTCGCGTCAGCCTGTCGGGTGGTGCTCGGCGCCGGGGAGGGTGGGGGTGTCGGTGGGGTAGAGGCCGGCGGCGAAGCCGTAGACCTGGTCGCCGGCCCGGGGGATCTGCGCGAACCGGCGGGCGACGTCTTGGACCTGCGCCCAAAAGTTCCGTACGTCCTCGATTGGAATGCGGGCGTGCACGAGCAGGCACCGCAGCTCGTCCGCGGCGTGGGC
>JBBSMJ010000377.1:0-1767 GCA_038233235.1 Actinomycetes bacterium
CTCGGCGACCCCCTCGGCGGGCACGACGACGCGGTACACCCCCTCCCCGGAGGGCCCGGCGCCGAACCCCTTGTGGGTCTTGCGGACTTCGGCCACCACGGCGGCCAGCGTCTCCGGCGGTACCGCCACCTCCATCTCGCCGAGCAGCGTCTCGACCCTGGTGGCCTCACCGGGGAAGCCGACGCCGAGCAGCCGGCGCACCGTGCTGCGGCCGCCGTCGCAGCCGAGGAGATAGCGCGAGCGCAGCCGCGTGCCGTCGGCCAGCTCGACGGTCACCCCATGTTCGTCCTGGCTCAGCCCGACCAGTTCGCAACCGCGCCAGATCTCGGCGCCGACCTCGATGGCGCGCTCGGTCAGCAGGCGCTCGATGATGGGCTGCGGGATGCCGAGGATGTAGGCATGCGCGGTGTCCAACTGGCCGGGCCACGGCTTGTCGATCCCGGCGAAGTACCCACCGAGCGCGTACTGCTGGCCGTGCGCGAGGAACCGCTCCAGCAGGCCGCGCTGGTCCATCACCTCGATGCTGCGCACGTGCAGGCCCAGCGCACGGACATGCCCGGTCGGCTCCGTCTCCTTCTCCAGCACGAGCGCGTGCACACCGTGCAGCCGCAACTCGCTGGCCAGCATCAAGCCGGTCGGTCCGCCGCCGACCACGATCACGTCAATCATGAAACTCCCTTTCAACAAGGTTGCCTTTCGGCCAGCTGCTTCGCGCCGTTCGGCGGCCTGCCCCCTCGCTGATTTCCGCAGGTCCTGGCCTCGGCCGACGAATTGTGCGGCACCACCCGGGTCTTGCGGCAAGGCCCCCCGTGCGCCTTATGTTGAGAGTGGCAAGGAGAGTGCAACCTCCTTACCTGGCGACCCCGACCGGCAGCGCCGCGCGGCGCGGCGGGGTGTCCATCTGGGCCAGCGCCGCCTGGAAGACCTCCTCGCCGTTTCCGTAGATCGACGGGCCGGGGAGGTGGTGGTTTTCGACCCACGGATCCAACAGCAGAGCCGAGTTCTTCGCGTTCGCCTCCGTAGACTTTCCGCGATGCCATCGTGATCACCTTCGAGAACGTCACCAAGACCTACCCGAGGCAGCTGAAACCTGCGCTCTCGGCGGTCACCGTTGACATTGCGGAAGGCGAGTTCGTCTTCCTGGTGGGGGCGTCCGGATCAGGTAAGTCCACGTTCTTGCGGTTGGTGCTGCGTGAGGAGCGGCCCACCAGCGGGCGGATTCACGTCGCCGGGCGGGACCTCGCCCGGTTGTCCTCGTGGAAGGTGCCAGCGCTGCGCCGACAGATGGGTGTGGTCTTTCAGGACTTCCGCTTGTTGCCCAACAAGACGGTGGCGCAGAACGTCGCGTTCGCCCTCGAGGTGATCGGCAAGCCGCGCCAGTCGATCCGGCAGCTGGTTCCCGAGGTGCTCGACCTGGTGGGCTTGCACGGCATGAGCACCCGCAGGCCGGACGAGTTGTCCGGCGGGGAGCAGCAGCGCGTCGCGATCGCTCGCGCCTTCGCCAACCGACCGGCCCTGCTGCTCGCCGACGAGCCGACCGGGAATCTCGACCCTGCGACGAGTGTCGGGATCATGAAGTTGCTCGACCGCATCAACCGCACCGGCACCACCGTCGTCATGGCCACCCACGATGCGGCGATCGTCGACTCCATGCGCAAGCGGGTCGTCGAGCTGGACATCGGACGCGTCGTACGCGACCAGTCTCGCGGCGTCTACGGCTACACCCACTGACGGCCAGTGCGCGCACAGTTCGTACTCTCCGAGGTC
>JBBSMJ010000378.1:0-1764 GCA_038233235.1 Actinomycetes bacterium
CCATCTTCGAGAAGGTCGTCGAGGTCAACCAGGCGGGCGTGACCGTGCTCATGGTCGAGCAGAACGCCCGCCGTGCGCTGGCCATGTCCACCCGTGGCTACGTGCTGGACCTGGGGCGCAACCGCTTCGAGGGCCCCGGCAGCGAGCTCCTAGAGGACCCCAAGGTGGCCGAGCTGTACCTCGGCGGCGGGGGCGGCTCGCGCATCGACGAGGACGCCGGCCCCGCCGCCTGAGCGGGACCGGCGTCGTCACGGCGAGAGCGGTTTCGCCGCCCGTCAGCGCAAGCGCGGACGGGCGGCAATGTCACCTACTCCTGCTGGGCCTGGAACTGGCGCAGCACCTCGAGGGCGCCGTCATCGCCGTAGGCGTACACCTCGTACGTGGCGGCGGTCGGGTCGCCGTTGTCATCGAAGTCGATGGGTCCTGTGACCCCGTCGAAGTCGATGTCCTCACCGTTGCGCAGCGCCTCGATGGCCTGAGGCAACTGGGTGAAGTTGAACTTCGGTCCCGGCGGAGCGCTTACGGCCTGCAGCTGCTCGGCGATGCCCGCACCCTCCGCTGAGCCGGCGGCCAGCGCGGCCAGGTAGCAGAGCATCACGGCGTCGAAGTTCTGGGCGTCGAACGTCTGACGCTCGCCGCCCGCCTGCGTGAAGGCCTCGTCGAAGGCCGCCACCACGTTGCCCTCCTCGGGTGTGCCCGGCCGCGTGCCGCGTGCGCCCTGCAGCGACTCCGGTGGGATCCCGTCGGGGATCTCGTCCGAGGCCAGACCGTCGGCGGTGAACATCCGGGCGGCGTCGAAGTCCCCCGTGCGCACGAGCGCCGCACCCATCCGGGTGTAGGTCTCGGGGAAGTCGATGATCACGTAGGCGTCGGGATTCCCGCTCACGATCTGGCCCGCCTCCGAGTTGTAGCTCGGCTGCTCGGGGTCGTAGAGCACCGGGCCGCTGACCTGCCCGCCCTTCTCGGTCCAGGCCTGCTGGAACTGCTCGACGAAGCCCTGCCCGTAGGCGTCGTTGCGCGCCGCGAGCGAGATCGTGCCGGTCGCCCCGCCGAGCTCCTGCTCGATCACGTCGGCCAGCGCCTGGGCCTGCAGGTTGTCCGACGGCGCGGTGCGCCACACGAAGCCGTTGTCGTCCAGCTCGGTGATCTCCGCGCTGGTCGATGCCGGCGAGACGATCGGCGTGCGCTGGCGGATGGCCACGGAGTTGGACACCGCCAGGGTGTTGGCCGACGCCCACGCACCGGCCAGGCAGGTCGCCCCGCCGCCGGTCAGCTGGCGCGCGGCCTGCACTGCGGCCTGCTCGGTGGTCTCCGTGTCGGCGTGCTCGATGCTGACCCGGGTCTGCACGCCGGCCTGCTGGGCGGCCTGGTTGACCTGCGCCACGGCCAGGTCCGCAGCGGCCAGGCCGGGCCCGCCGAAGACCGACAGGTCGCCCGTGAGGGGGACCAGATCGCCGATCATCAGCTCGAACGACGTGTTCTGAGGCGTTGCCTGGCCCCCGCCCGCGTCTGCGCCGCCCTCGTCGGCGTCGCCACAGGCGGCGATCCCGAGCGAGAGCGCGAGCGCGCCGGCGGCCAGCGTGCGCGCTGCCACCATTCTGTGCACCATGGTGCCTCCTTTGAAACGTTGCCGGGACCGGAGGGCACCGGTCCTCATGCACGCAACCTATCCGACTCCCACAACGCGGCGAGGCACCAGCGCGCCCGTCTCGTCGACGCCGAGCACGGCGTATTCCGCCAAGGTGCTGCCGCCGCCGTCCTCGA
>JBBSMJ010000379.1:0-1743 GCA_038233235.1 Actinomycetes bacterium
CGAGTCCGTTCGGTGACGGCGGCAGCCATCGCGTCGAGGTCGTGCGTCTCGCCCCGCAACGGGATCGGCACCGCGGTCGCCCCGGAGATCTGCACGATGATCGGGTAGGCCTCGAAGGATCGCCAGGCGTAGATCACCTCATCGCTGGGACCGGCGGTCGCCTGGACGATCTGCTGGGCGACCCCTACCGAGCCGGTCCCAACGGCGACATGCTCGGCGGGTACGGCGAAGTGCCCGGCGATGGCGTCGACCAGCTCGGTAGCCGCCATGTCGGGGTAGCGGTTACTGCTGGCCGCCGCATCGGCGATGACGTCGAGGACGCTGGGCAGCGGGGGATAGGGGTTCTCGTTGGAGGAGATCTTGTACGCCGGCTTGCCGCCCTTGGGCTGCGCTGGACGACCCGGTTGGTAGGTGGGAATCCCGTCCAGCGCCGCCCGCAGCCGGGGAGTGGTGACGGGTGGCGTGGGCACGTGGCCACCTTACGAGCCGCCGCCTACCCTTGCGCGGCGTGAGCCCCCCGAACCGAGATGGCTGCCCCTCGTGAGCGAACCGCTGCCGCGCGGCGTTGCCGCGGTGACCGTCTTCGTGTCGTCCGGATCGGTGCTCGTTCTAGAGATCCTGGCGCTGCGGCTGATCGCGCCGTACGTCGGTGTCACGCTGCAGACCAACACCGCAGTCATCGGCATGGCGCTCGGGGCGATCGCGCTCGGCGTGTGGACCGGTGGCCGGCTCGCCGACGTGGTGGATCCGCGGCGGGTGCTTCCCCCGCTCGTCGTCCTCGCGGGCGGGCTCACCCTGCTCACGTTGCCCATCGTGCGCTTCGCTGGCGCGGCGCTGGGCGGCGCCGATCCGACGACCGTCGTGCTGCTTGCCGCGTGCGCGGTGTTCGCGCCGGCGGCGCTGCTATCGGCGGTGACGCCCATGGTGGTGAAGCTGCAACTCGCCGACCTGCGGCGGACCGGCGAGGTCGTCGGGTCACTGTCCGGGGTAGGAACGCTGGGCGCGATCGTCGCAACCTTCGCCACCGGCTTCGTCCTGGTGGCCGCGCTGCCGTCGTCGGTCATCGTCTTCGGGCTCGGGGGGCTGCTCGTCGCCGGCGGAGTCGGCTTGTGGTGGCTGCTGCGGCGCTCCCCGGGACACTCCTCCGATCGCTCCCCGGGGCGGCCAGCCGTCCTCGCCGGTGTGGTGGTCGTCGCCGCAGGGCTCACCGTCTTCGCGCCGCAACCCTGCGACGTGGAGACGGCGTACCACTGCGCGGCCGTCGCGGGCGACCCCGCCCGCCCGTCAGGGCGGGAGTTGCACCTGGACACGTTGCGGCACAGCTACGTCGACCTGCGCGACCTGACGTACCTCGAGTTCTCCTACGTCCAGGGCATCGCGTCCATCGCCGACGTGCTGCGCCCGGCGGGACAGCCGGTACGCGCCCTGCACCTCGGTGGCGGCGGCATGACGTTGCCGCGGTACCTGGCCGCCGCCCGACCCGGGTCCCGCAGCGTCGTCCTGGAGGTCGACGGCGGGGTGGTCGACCTCGTACGCCGCGAGCTTCCCACTCGACCGGAGGCCGACATCCGAGTCCGTGTGGGCGACGCGCGGGTGCTGGTGCGCGACGAGCCGACCGGGTCCTACGACCTGGTGGTCGGCGACGCGTTCGGCGGCATCGCGGTGCCGTGGCACCTCACCACCGTCGACATGATCGAGCAGGTGCAACGAGTGCTGACGCCGGATGGTGTGTACGCCGCCAAC
>JBBSMJ010000380.1:0-1732 GCA_038233235.1 Actinomycetes bacterium
ATGTCGAGGGGCACTCGGGTGACGCCGTCGAAGGCCTGCTTGAGGTGGACCGCTGTCACGGCGCCGTAGGCGAACACGGCCGCCACCAAGACCAGGGCTGTCACCAGGAGCACGAGGGCGGCCCCGACGATGCGCCGGGGTCGCGACGGCCCACCGGACCCGACGGTGTCCTTCCGCGGCTGCCCGGGCGGCGCTTCTCCGCCGGTGAAAATCGGAAGAGTCACGGCAGCCAAGCTAACACGCTGAGTGCTGATAGCAACACGGGGCGTGCTAACAACCGCGGGCTGGACACGTCCCGCGCGCTGCCCTCCCCGGCACGTTGGCTCGGCACCCGATGGCTACGCTCGGCGGGTGACCGCGACTCATAGTTACCGACTCGCCACGCTGTGGGGCTCGGACCATCCCCAGCTCGGGGAGGTTGCCACCGCGTCGGTCGCGCCGTACGCCGGGCTCGCCCTCTCCCGCGGCGGCTACCCGAAGGCCTATCCGCACCTCGACCCGAACGAGGACGCTGCCTTCGCCGCCACCGACGGCCAGCGCTGGCTGCTGGCGGTCGCTGACGGCCACAACGGCTTCGACGCGGCGCGGGCCGCGCTGGGCGCGGTGGCCGAGACCGCGGAGAGCGTCCTCGCTGCGGCGGCCGGTGCACCGGAGAACGCCCTGCTCGAGGCATTCACGGCTGCTCGTACTGCGATGACCGCCACGGTCGGCGAACTGGACGGCCAGCGACGGGACAGCGGTACGGCGCTGAGCATCGCCCTGGTAGCTCCCGGTCGGCTGTACGCCGCGACGCTGGGGGACACCGTGGTGCTGCGCCTGAAGAGTGGGCGCTCCGGGCGCAGCGCCGCGGAGGTCACCAGTTCCAGCCCGTTCCTCCGTCCGCACCGCACCCTGCCGCGGCCCAGGTCCTGCCGTTTCCGAAGCGGTGAACGGGTCGTTCTCGCGTCGGACGGGCTGGTCGACTTCCTGGGTAGGGAGTGGCGCCAGCAGTGCGCGACTGTCGCCAGCTCGGCGGAACCCGTCGCCGCCGCCCGCGCCCTCACCGAACGGGCCTGCGCCGGTGGGGCCGGCGACAACGTCGCCGTCGTGGTCTTCGGGCCTGCCTAGCGACGCGGCCGGTCCTCCGCGGGCGGCGCGAGCCGAGCCTTCGCGGTGGTGGCGTAGGTGTCGACGTACTCCTGGCCGGACAGCTGCATCAGCTCGTACATGATCTCGTCGGTCATCGAGCGCAGCACGAACCGGTCGCCTTCCAGCCCCTGGTAGCGAGAGAAGTCGAGCGGTACGCCGATGCGGATGCCGACCTCGCCGAGGCTGGGCATCGCCTGGCCGGGAGGCTGCACCTTGTCAGTGTTGATCATGGCCACAGGCAGGACCGGCACCTTCGCCTCCAACGCCATGCGAGCGACACCGGTGCGGCCGCGGTAGAGCCGCCCGTCCGGAGAGCGGGTGCCCTCGGGATACACGCCGAGTAGCTCTCCTCGCCCCAGCACCTGCAGACCGGCCCGCAGCGCTGCTTCGCTGGCCCGCCCACCAGAGCGGTCCACCGGCACTTGGCCGGCGCCGCGGAAGAAGCGGGCGGTGAGCTGCCCACGCACCCCCGGTCCGGTGAAGTACTCCGCTTTGGCGAGAAAGGTGACCTTGCGCGGCACGACGAGCGGCATGAAGAACGAGTCGGAGAACGACAGGTGATTGCTCGCGAGGATCGCCCCGCCGGTGGCCGGAACGTGCTCCG
>JBBSMJ010000381.1:0-1730 GCA_038233235.1 Actinomycetes bacterium
AGCGCCGAAGCGCCAACGCGGCGTCCACCTCGGACCGCGTCGGAGGATCAGCGCCGGAACGGGAACAGGTGATGGCAGCTATCAGGGCTGCCCGATCCAGGATGGCGACCAGCGTGGATTCGTCGACCGTGGACAGCGCATCCCGACGCTGCCCGCCGACCAGGTCGCCACGGCGCAGCCCGTCGAGCAGGCCGGAGGTGTAGGAGTCGCCGGCGCCGACCGTGTCCACCAGGTCCATGGGCACGGCCGGGCGGCGTACCTCGATCCTGCGCGAGACGGCGTAGACGCCCGCCCCCGAGCGGGTCACGACGACGAGGACGGGTCCGGTTGCCAACCATCGGCCGGCCACGGCCTCGACCGGCTCGCCGGGATAGAGCCAGTCCAAGTCCTCGTCGCTGACCTTCACCACGTCGGATACGGCGACCAGCCCCTCGATGCCCGGTCGCGCCTGCTTCGCGTCACCGAGCAGCGCCGGCCGCACGTTCGGGTCGTAAGAGACAGTGACTCGCCCCCGCTCGCGTTCCCGACGAACCAGGTCGATGACGGCCGCGCCGCCGGGCGGAAGGGCCGTCGCCAACGACCCGGTGTGCAGGCAGCGGGTTTCGATCGGCAGCGGCGACAGGTCGGCGAGATCCCACTCGATCCGAAAGTCGTACGCCGCTACCCCCGCGGCGAGCGTGGCGATCGCCAGGCTGGTGTTGCCCCGCGGATCGGGACCGCCGTCAACGACGACGCCACTGGCCTCGAGGTGCGACGTGATCATGTGCCCGAACGCGTCCCGACCCAGCCGCGTCGTCAATGTCACCGGCGCCCCGAGCCGAGCCAGCCCGAGGGCCACGTTCGCCGGGCTACCGCCGGGGTGCGCAGCGAACGTCCGCCCTCCGCGCTGGCCCACCAGGTCAACGAGGGCTTCCCCGACGACGGCGAACATCAGCATCACCCCATCGGCTACCCGGGTGCTGGCGGAGCCGACGTGGGGGTGCCGGCGCGCAAAGAGAACGAGTGGAGGTGGCGGGAATCGAACCCGCGTCCTTCGGCACCGATACAGGGCTTCTCCGGGCGCAGCCTGCTGCGCGTTTCTCGGCCTCACCGTTCACACAGGCAAGTTGGTGACAGGCCCAGCTGCTGTGAGATGTCCCGCCGAACCCCGCAGCCGGGTCCGCCGGTGGAGCCTCCTTGCTGATGCCAGACACCGGGCCGGAGGCGCTCCCGGGCTGACAGACTTCGAGCCCCTTACTTAGGCAGCAAGAGCGAAGTCAGCGCGCTGTGTATTGGCGCTTGTGGTTTGCAGGGCATGGTTAACGAGGTCGTCCCTGCCATCCTCGGCCCGCTTCCCCTGGTTCGACGTCCGAAGTCGAAACCGTTCACCCCCTGTGTAGTTGTCCCGCCATGGTACGCCGACTGGCCGGGCGGGTACGCAACGCACGGTGGAGGTGACGGTAACCGCGGCCGGCGTACCGCTCCCCGGCGAGCTCGACTCACCGACGGCGCCGGCAGGGGTCGTCGTCTTCGCCCACGGCAGCGGGTCCGGCCGGCTCAGCCCACGCAACACCTACGTCGCCCGAGTGCTCCACGACCGCGGACTGGCCACCCTGCTCTTCGACCTGCTGCTCCCGGAAGAAGACACCGACCGCGCTCGCCGGTTCGACATCGACCTGCTCGCGCGACGACTCAGCGGCGCGCTGGACTGGCTGGCGACCCGCCCCGAGCTGGCCGGCGTACCCCGCGGG
>JBBSMJ010000382.1:0-1729 GCA_038233235.1 Actinomycetes bacterium
GCCGACTTGTTAGGCGTACGTCGTCACCGGTGACGACATCTGCCTAGCAGGTCAGCTGCGGGAGGTGCCGGGGCGGACTTCGCCGCCGGGGCGGGTCGGGGGCGGCGCCGCCGGGACCGGGGCGCCCGGCCGCGACGGCTGCGGCCGGGCGTCGACTCCGGCGTCGCGGCGCTGGACGGAAGTGATCGGCGTGGGGGCGCCGGTGAGCGGGTCCGCCCCGGACGCGGTCTTCGGGAAGGCGATGACCTCGCGGATGGAGTCGGTACCGGCGAGCAGCGCGCACAACCGGTCCAACCCGAACGCGATCCCGCCGTGCGGCGGCGGCCCGTAGCGGAACGCCTCGAGCAGGAACCCGAACTTCTCCTCCGCCTGCTCCTTGGACAACCCGATGACGTCGAAGACCTGCGACTGCATCTCGGCGCGGTGGATACGGATCGACCCGCCGCCGACCTCCACCCCGTTGACGACGACGTCGTACGCATAGGCCAGCGCATGCTCCGGGTCGTCGAAGAACCCCTCGGCCCATTCGGCGGTCGGCGCGGTGAAGGGATGGTGCACCGCGGTCCACCCGCCCTCCCCGTCCTCCTCGAACATGGGCGCGTCGACGACCCAGGTGAACGCCCACGCGCCCTCGTCGATCAGCCCGCCGCGCCGGCCGATCTCCAGCCGCGCGGCGCCGAGCAGAACGCGCGCCTCCCCCGGCCGGTCGGCGGCGAAGAACACGCAGTCCCCCGGCGCGGCACCCACGGCAGCAGCCAGCCCCGTCCGCTCCTCCTCGGCGAGGTTGCGCGCCACCGGACCGCCGAGCGTGCCGTCATCCTGCACCAGCACGTACGCCAAACCCTTCGCCCCGCGGGCCCGCGCCCACTCCTGCCAGCCGTCCAACTCCCGCCGGGACTGCGCCGCGCCGCCGGGCATGACGACCGCTCCGACGTACGGCGCCTGGAACACCCGGAACGGCGTCGCGGAGAAGAAGTCGGTCAACTCGACCAGCTCGCACCCGAACCGCAGGTCGGGTTTGTCGCTGCCGTAGCGGGCCATCGCGTCGGCGTAGGTCATCCGGGGCAGCGGGTCGGGTACGTCGACGCCGAGCACCCCATCCCACAACCGGCGGAGCACCGACTCGGCGACCGCCACCACGTCGTGCTGGTCGACGAAGCTCATCTCCACGTCGAGCTGGGTGAACTCCGGCTGCCGGTCCGCGCGGAGATCCTCGTCGCGGAAGCAGCGGGCGATCTGGTAGTAGCGCTCGAGCCCGCCGACCATCAGCAGTTGCTTGAACAGCTGCGGCGACTGCGGCAGCGCGTACCACATGCCGGGCTGCAGCCGCACCGGCACCAGGAAGTCGCGGGCGCCCTCGGGGGTGGAGCGGGTGAGGTACGGCGTCTCCACGTCGACGAAGCCGAGGCCGTCCATGACCTCGCGGATCAGGTGAGTGACCCGCGAACGCAACCGGATCGCCCGCGCCGGCCCCTCCCGGCGCAGATCCAGGTAGCGGTAGCGCAGCCGGACGTCCTCCCCGACCTCCACGTGCTCGTCGACCTGGAACGGCAGCGGCGCGGCCTCCGCCAGCACCTCCGCCTCGTGGACGACGACCTCGACGTCGCCGGTGGGGATGTCCGGGTTCTCGTTGCCCGCGGGCCGCAGCGCCACCTCACCGACGAGGCGTACGCAGGACTCCGGCCGCAACCCGTGGGCGACCCGGGCGAGCAGCCGTTCGTCGCGCAAC
>JBBSMJ010000383.1:0-1723 GCA_038233235.1 Actinomycetes bacterium
AGACCAGAGCCCGGATCGAAACGATCCTGTGCGACGCCCGGATCAGCCGGGTCCTGACCGACAGCCTCGGCCAGGTCATCGCCCTGCAAGCCCTCAAAGACGAGATCACCACCGCCCAACGCCGGGTCCTGGCCTTCCGCGACCTGGGCTGCGTCGCCCGCAGCTGCACCCGACCCCCGGCGTTCTGCGACGCCCACCACCTGGTCGCCCGCAAAGACGGCGGCAGCACCGACCTCGGCAACCTCGTCCTACTGTGCCGGCGGCACCACGTCATGTGGCACCAAGGCCGACTCCAGCTCCACAACCTGCACGTCCCCTGGCTCACCAACCAGGCCGACCGGCCACCGCAACTCGTGCTGCTCGAATGAGCGGGGTCGCCGCTGGCAGGTGCGCCCGCCGGCCCTTCCCGGAAGCCGTAGACCGAGTCTGATCGAGGCTGCGCCGTGGTAGCCCGTGACTCGGCGGCTCGGCAAAACGACGGGACGCCACCCTGCTCTATGACGGCCGCGCGGGCTGAAGCGGACGTCGAAGGGTGCCAGCATCACCCGGACTCCCGGCGGGCAGGCCTCACGACGCCGTCTTGTGCAACCTCGGCCCGCTGTGTCGACGCACCACCGGATCAAACAGCTCGGCTGGACCAAGACTCGCACCCCGTCGCCGGCGTGCGCTGGACTGCAGCGGGCGTGACGAAGGGGGTCGGAGCGGGCCGCGAACCGTTGGAGATCACGGCTGTCACGTGGATCGACCTGCCTCGGGCGCGGGAGTGTGAACCGGCAAACTAGGTGGGGCCGAGCGTCGCTGATGCGGATGACCGACTGGGACTGGGGGTCGGGGTGGCGGTCGCCCGCGGGGTGGCGGTGGCCTCGGGGGTGGCGGTGGCGCTCTCTGACGGAGAGCTGGCCGCAGCCGGAGCCGACGTCAACTCGGGCAGCGACACGGGCACGCAGGACATCGCCATCGGGTCACCGCCCGCGAGGGCCGTCACCCGGGCCGAGGCTTCGTTCAACCGGTCCTCGGGCAGCCGTCCGGACCGGACTGCCTCGACGAGGGCGTCGGTCATGCGCGTCGCCTGATTGCCGTCGGTCGTCAGGACCGCGTCGGAGCCCGCCCCCACGGCCTGCACTGCCGACTCAGGGAAGTCCCAGCGTGGATAGATTGCGCCCATGCCGACACTGTCGGTGATCGCCACCCCGGAGAACCCCATCTCCCGCAGCAGCGCATAAGCGCGAGGATTCATCGACGCGGGCAGTTCCACTCCCAGGGCGCTGTACGAGAGGTGGTTGAGCATGATGACGGGCGCGCCCGCATCGATCGCCCGCTGGAAGGGCACCAGATCGGTGCTCTCGAGCTCCTCGACAGTCGCGTCCACGACGTCGGTGGCTGCGTGGGTGTCCTTGGTCGAGCGGCCCTGGCCCGGGAAGTGCTTGACGGTCGGCGTGACGCCCGCGTCGAGCAGTCCGCTCGAGAAGGCCAAGCCGTACTCCGCAGCGCGCAGCGGATCAGCGCTGAACGACCGGTCGCCGATGATCCCTCCGTAGGGGCCGTCGTCGAGATCGAGCACCGGGGCCAGGTCGAGCGTGATGCCGACGTCGGCCAGCTGCGACCCGATGTCGGCGGCGAAGGCGCGCACCTGCGCGGCGGTCCGCTGCCGCGCAAGGCGCCGAGGGGAGGGTCCGGCGCCGACGATCTCCCGGGTCACGGCAACCCGTCCGGACTCCTCGTC
>JBBSMJ010000384.1:0-1720 GCA_038233235.1 Actinomycetes bacterium
AGCCTTGCGGTAGACGGACACGTGCGTTCGGCTGTCGTCGCTGAACGGCGTACGACGCCAGTCCGCCCAGCGGTGTTCGAGGGTCAGCCCGGCCAGCTGCGCCATGAGGTCGAGTTCGGCGGGCCACGCGTACCGGTGGTTCGCAGGGAACAGTTGCACGCCGCCCGCGCCAAGCCGCACTTTCGTCGTCGTCATCGTCTGCTCGGCCGGGTGCACCGCGGCGGCCTCCAGGACGACGTTGTCCTCATCGACCGCCAGCACGGCAACTGCCTGCCCCATACGGAACCGGCCGAGGTCAGGTACCCAGGCTTCGACGACGAACCGCCCCGCCGGGCGCAGGTGCTTGGCCGCGTTACGGAAACAGGCAACCTGCGCCTCCTGCGAGGGCAGCGCGAAAATGGTGTGAAAGGCGAGCAGGACCAGCGCGTAGGTCGAGCCGGTCGTGGTGTCAGCGAAGTCGCCGACCTCCACCGGGATGTCAGAGCCTCCAGGCTTCTCTCGAAGCTGGTTCACCATGTCCGGTGAGCCATCGACGCCGTGAACGGTCAGTCCCTGCCGGACGAGCGGCAGCGCGAGCCGGCCGGTACCGATACCGAACTCCAAGACCGGTCCGCCCGCGGCCAACTCCGCGAGCGCGGCGACCGCATCGTCGGTCGGCAGCGACTCGTACATGTCGTCGTACGCCGACGCAATGCGGCGCCCATACGACGAGGGGTCGTGGTCGACGACGGAGCACCTCCGCGGTGGTGAGCTGGGGTCACCTTCGCATGGTCACCCACGGCAGGGGTAGACGACGGCCCATGTCCCGGCCCCTGCACGGACAGCCCGCCGCGACGTCCGGCACCCAGGTGAGCTACGTCCTGCCCCTCAAGGCGGCGCTGCCGGTGGACGACGAGGCGAGTGCGTATCTGCACTGGCTGGCGAAGCGGGTCGACGTGGTGGTCGTCGATGCGTCGGCGGATGAGGTTTGGCAGGCGCACGAGCGGTCCTGGGGTGCGGTCGTCCGCCATATGCGGGTCGACCCGCGGTGGCGCTTCCGCAACGGCAAGGTCAACGGGGTTCTCACCGGTCTGTGGGCGGCCGCGCACGAGCGCGTCATCGTCGCCGACGACGATGTCCGTTACGACGTCGCGGGCCTGGACGGCATGGCGCAGCTGCTCGATGAGCACGACCTCGTTGCGCCGCAGAACTTCTACCGGCCGCTGCCCTGGCCAGCGCGCTACGACACCGCGCGCACCCTTGTGCAGCGGGCAGTAGCGCACGACTTCCCTGGCACCTTGGGGATCCGCCGCAGCGTGGTGCGCGCCACGGGTGGTTACGACGGTGACGTGCTGTTCGAGAACCTCGAGCTGATGCGCACCGTCGACGCGGCCGGCGGCAGTGTCCGCTGGGCGCCGGACCTGTACGTACGCCGGCTGCCGCCCGATCCTCGCCACTTTGCGGGGCAGCGGGTCAGGCAGGCGTACGACGAGTTCGCCCGCCCGACCCACCTCGCCGTCTCCCTGGCGGTGCTTCCGGGTGCGGCGCTGGCGCTGGCGCGGGGGCGGTGGCGAGCGGTCGTCGGGGCCGCCGTGAGCACCGCGTTGGTGGCCGAGTGGGGTCGCCGCCGGTGCGGAGGCCGCCGCTACTTCCCCTGGACGTCGTCGCTGTTGGCGCCGCTGTGGGTGGCCGAACGCGGGGTCTGCATGTGGTTGGCCGTGCTGCGGCGGCTGGAAGGCGG
>JBBSMJ010000385.1:0-1710 GCA_038233235.1 Actinomycetes bacterium
GCCGAGGGCTTCGGTGGGGCGGTGTCGACCGTCGACCCGGAGGCGTCCGCCGCGGGGGTGCGGATCCTGCGCAAGGGCGGCAACGCGGTCGATGCGGCGGTGGCCGCGGCTGCCACGCTGGGTGTTACCGAGCCGTTCTCCGCGGGCATCGGCGGCGGCGGTTTCTTCGTCTACTACAACGCCAAGTCGGGCAAGGTCCGCACGATCGATGGTCGGGAGACCGCGCCGCGGCGGGCGGACGAGGACCTCTTCATCGACCCCGCGACCGGTGAGCCGTACCCGTTCTTCCCGGACCGGGTGACCAGCGGAATCTCGGTCGGCGTCCCGGGCACGCTGTTGACCTGGCAAAAGGCGCTGGACAAGTGGGGTACGAAAGACCTGGGGCGCCTGCTGCGGCCGGGGAAGCGGGTGGCCCGGCGCGGCTTCGTCGTCGACCAGACCTTCCGGGACCAGACCGCGGCGAACGCCGAACGGTTCGCCCAGATCGTCCCCACCCGCCATCTGTTCCTGCCGGGCGGCGAGCTGCCGAGGGTTGGCTCCGTCTTCCGCAACCGGTCGCTCGCGCGCACGTACCGGGTCATCAGCCGCAAGGGCATCAACGTGTTCTACGCCGGTCGTATCGGCCGCGACATCGTGCGTGCGGTGCAGCAGCCCCCGGTCATCCCGGACGCCACCCTGCCGGTCCCGCCGGGGGACATGCGCATCGGCGATTTGGAGCGCTACACCGCCCCGATGCGCGAGCCGACCCGCGTCCGCTATCGCGGCGTCGAGGTCTACGGCATGGGTCCGCCGTCCAGCGGCGGGTCCACCGTCGGGGAGGCGCTGAACATCCTTCAGGGCTCGAACCTGAAGCGACTGGGCGCGAAGCAGCGACTGCACCGCTACTTCGAAGCCAGCGCGCTGGCCTTCGCCGACCGCAACCGTTTCGTGGGCGACCCCGACTACGTCGACGTACCGCTGGGGGAGTTGCTCTCCGATGACTTCGCGGGCGAGAGGTCCTGTCAGATCGACCGCAGTGCGGCGCTGGTGAAGCCGGTCGACCCCGGCTCGCCCGACGGCGACTACACGCCCTGCGAGGGCACAGGATCCGCACCAGCCGGCCCGACTACCGACACGGAGGGCCGCTCCACCACCCACCTGACCGTGGCCGACCGCAAGGGCAACGTGGTCAGCTACACGCTGACCATCGAGCAGACCGGCGGGAGCGGCATCGCCGTACCAGGCCGCGGTTTCCTGCTCAACAACGAGCTGACCGACTTCAACGCCGAGCCCACACAGGGCGATGCACCGGACCCCAACCTGGTGGAGCCGGGCAAGCGCCCGCGCAGCTCGATGGCGCCGACGATCGTGCTGCGTCACGGCGAACCGTGGCTGGCCGTCGGGTCACCGGGCGGTTCGACCATCATCACCACCGTGCTGCAGATCCTGATCAACCGGATCGACCGGGGCAACGGGCTGCCGAAGTCGATCCGCAAGCCGCGTGCCACCCAGCGGAACACCTCGGCCGTGATCGCCGAACCGCGCTTCCTCGACAAGCCGGTCCGCCAGCGGCTGGAGGCCCTCGGCCACGACTTCGCGTCGGTGGACGAGATCGGTGCCGCCACCGGGGTGGCGTTCCTCCGCGACGGGAGGTTGCAGGCGGTCGCCGAACCGACTCGCCGCGGTGGGGGCAGCGCCAAGGTGGTGCGCCGGGAGAAGTGACCGACGCGA
>JBBSMJ010000386.1:0-1686 GCA_038233235.1 Actinomycetes bacterium
CTGCTCGGCCAGGTCGCGCTGGGTCGCCGCGGCGGTGACGAAGGCCGCGAAGTCGGAGTGCTCGTGCAGTCTCACTTGGCCTGCCAGGCGCGCGCGTGGTCGAGTGCTCGGAGGAGGCCGAAGTCGAAGCGGCTGAGCGGGTTCAGGCTGTCGCGGAGTGCCTCGAGCGTGCTCGCGGGCATGCCGGCCTGCTGACCGAGCGCGCCGAGCAAGGCCCGGACGCGCGGAGGCTCGGCCAGCGCGGCGGTGGCCAGCCGGCGGAACCCGTCGGAGCCTCCGAGGCGAATGATGAGCCGCTTGATTGTCGCTGCCGGATCGAGGTCGCTGGCGCGGGCGCGATCACGGAGGATCTCGAGGAAGGCCCCTTCTTCGTCGGTGAGACCGTGCCGGGTGTGGGGTCTGCGCGTATGGACGGTCGCGTCGCGAAGAGCTCCCGGGCCGGTCGTGGCCGGCGTGGCGAACTCGGGACGCCCCGTGTTCTGCGTTGTGAGGCCGAAGGTGCTCGCAGCGGTCAATCCGGACGGGTGCAACGGAGCGGCAAAGGTATGGGCGACCGCGGCGCTCGCGCTGGGCATGCTCGGGCCGATCGCGGTCATCTTCGGGCGGAAGTACAGGCCCTTGCGAACCCGCTGGAGCTCACCGTCGGCGTTGAGCCGGGACAGCGCGTGGGCGACGGCGGTCGCGCTCAGGTCGCGGAAGTCCGATAGCGTCCAATGCCGCTCGCCGGCAGCGAGCACGCGACGGCGGACCTCGGCCGCTGCGCTTGATCCGCCAGATCCGCGGGCTTGGGACGCCTCATCAGGCAC
This sequence comes from Actinomycetes bacterium, assembly GCA_038233235.1. GTDB lineage: Bacteria > Actinomycetota > Actinomycetes > JBBSMJ01 > JBBSMJ01 > JBBSMJ01. The sequence continues at coordinate 807 of JBBSMJ010000386.1, forward strand.
GAAGTCAGCTTAACGCGGAGACCCAGGATCTGGCAAGTTTTACTGCTGTAGAACTTGCCGGCTCCTCGCCGCGGCACCGCGACTCGATGGCCGGCGCGTGGTTGCAGGGGTCAACACCCCAGCCATCCCCAGGAGGCAGTCCGTGCTCAAGCACTGGAAGTACCTGCTCGCCAGCTCCATGCTGCTGGCGATCTTCGTCGCCACCGGCGCGCTCGCGGCCGGCGAGGGCGACCCGCTCACCGGCGGCGAGCGCAATCCCAGCGCCGACCAGTCCCAGCAGCTCGGCGTCGAGACCGAGATCATCGGCTCGGTCGCGGCGTCGGGCGACGCGACCGGCGGCTACGTGACCCGCCAGTCCAACACCCGCAGCGGTGCGGGCGCGGGCGGCGCCGCCATCTACGGCTGCCGGGCCCAGGCGGGCGGTACGGCCGCCGGCAGCGAGGCGTGCCTGCGCGCGAACAACCTGGGCAACGGCTTGGCCTTCGAGTTCCAGAGCGACGCCGGGCCCGTCGGCCTGTTCCAGGTGGGCACCAACCCGGACACCACGGTCGACGCCGCGCCGTTCACCACCAACGCCACCGGCGTGGCCACCGGCCTCAACGCCGATCGCGTCGACGGCCTGGAGGCCGAGGAGATCGCCGCCGCCGGTGCCCAGCAGGCCAACCTGTTCGCCCGCGTGAATTCCGACGGCTCGCTGGACGGCGACCGTGGCGCGGCGAGCTCGAGCCGCTCTGGCCCAGGTGACTACAGCATCGTCTTCGACGGCGACGTGTCGACCTGCGCCTACATCGCCACCGTGAACAGCACGCAGGACCCGCTCCCCGGGCCCATCGGCGCCGTGCTGCAGGAGGGCACCACGAACACCGTGCGCGTGCGCACC
>JBBSMJ010000387.1:0-1676 GCA_038233235.1 Actinomycetes bacterium
GTCGGCGTGCGCGGCAAGATACGGCCGCGCACCCACGTCACCCTCCGCCAGCCGGGCCACCTCCGGCCAGGTGGACCGGGCCAAGAGGACCGGGTTGCCCCGCCTTCCGCCGTACGTCGCCACCGCCACTTCGGCGCCGGCACCGTGGGCGATAAGCAGTCGACCCACGGCGGCTGCCGTCACGTCCGGCATGTCGACGAGGTGCACCACGACGGCAGTCGTGTCGTCGGGCAGCGCGCTCAACCCGACCCGGAGCGAAGACCCCATGCCGCTGTGCCAGTCCGGGTTGTGCACCACCTCGGCGTCGGGCACCGCGGTGGCGGCCGCTCCGAGTACGACGATCACCGGGTCACACCCGCCGGCACGCAGGAGTTGCACGCCGCGGTCGACCAGCCGCTGCCCGTCGAGCTCGACGAGCGCCTTCGGTCGGCCGAGCCGGGTACCGGCACCGGCGGCCAGCAGCAGCCCGGCTACCGACGACTTGTCAGGCAATCCGTGCGCTATAGCGCCCGTTCTGCCTGACAAGTCCGGGCGGGGGTCGGCGGAGGGGCAAGAAGTCATGGGTGGATCGGTCCCTCGGTCGCGGTCAGCCGGCGTCCGGATCCGCCCCAGCGGCTGGCCACGATCTCCGCGGCGATCGATACGGCGGTCTCTTCGGGGGTACGTGCCCCGATGTCCAGCCCGATCGGCGAACTGAGCCGGGCCAGCTCCGCCTCGCTCATGCCGGCCTCCCGGAGCCGCCGCAGCCGGTCGGCGTGTGTCCGCCGGCTGCCCATGGCCCCGACGTACGCCGCCGAGGTGCGTAGCGCAACCTTTAGCACCGGCTCGTCGAACTTGGGGTCGTGGGTCAGCACGCAGACGACGGTGCGTTCGTCGACCTCGGTCGCTGCCAGATAGCGATGCGGCCAGTCGACGACCACCTCGTCGGCCTCCGGGAAGCGCCGCTCGGTCGCGAACACCGGCCGGGCGTCGCACACGGTGACCCGGTAGCCGAGGAATTTTCCCACCCGAGCCACCGCCGCAGCGAAGTCGATCGCGCCGAAGACGATCATCCGCGGAGGCGGCGCGAAGGACTCCACGAAGACCGCCAACTCGTCACCGCGTCGCTCCCCCGCCGGCCCGTAGTGAGCAACGGTGGTGACGCCCTGCTCGAGCAGCCCGCGCGCGTCGTCGGTCACCGCATCGTCGAGGCGCTGCGACCCGAGTCCGCCGCTCGCCCGGTCCGCCCAGACGGCGAGCTTTCCGCCGAGCTCACCCGGCCCGCCGACGACCGTGGCTACCGCGACCCCCTCGCCAGCGCCGACGGACGCAGCCACCTCAGGCAACTGCGGGAAGCGGCCGGCGTCGAGTGGCTCGATGAAGACCTCGAGGACCCCGCCGCACGTCAAGCCGACCGCGAACGCGTCGTCATCGCTGACCCCGTACGTCGCCACGACAGGACGCCCGCTCGCCACGACCTCGAGGGCCTGGTCGTAGACCGCACCCTCCACGCAGCCGCCGGACACACTGCCGACCACTTCCCCGCCGGGCGACACCGCCATCGAGGCACCCGGCTGGCGGGGGGCGCTGCTCCAGGTGCGGACGACGGTGGCCAGCCCGCTCGTCCCGCCTACCCCACCGACCCCACCCTCGGCGTGCCAGCGCACGAGGTCGGCGAGCACGTCACGCACGCCGAC
>JBBSMJ010000388.1:0-1665 GCA_038233235.1 Actinomycetes bacterium
CCACCCCATCGACACGTGATCCTCCTGGTTGCCCGACGTCGGGATCGAGTCGACGCTCGCCGGGTGCGCCAGCACCTTGTTCTCGCTGACCAGGGCGGCGGCGGTGTACTGCGCGATCATGTAGCCGGAGTTGGTGCCCGGATGTGGCGCAAGGAAGGGCGGCAGTCCGCGGGAGAACGCAGGATCCAGCATGCGGTCGGTACGCCGCTCGGACACCCCGCCGAGCTCGGCCACCGCGACCGCCAGCATGTCCGCGGCGAACGCCAGCGGCTCCCCGTGAAAGTTGCCCGTGGTCGCCACGTCGCCGTCGAGGATCACCGGGTTGTCGACGATCGAACCGAGCTCGATCTCCACCACCCGCCGGGCATAGCCGAGAACGTCACGCGCGGACCCGTGAACCTGCGGCGCGCAGCGCAGCGAGTAGGAGTCCTGGACCGCGTGTGCGCTGTCCCGGTGCGAAGCCACCAGCGGTGACCCGGCGAGCAGTCGGCGCATGTTCGCGGCGCTGTCCAATGGGCCTGGGTGGGGACGCAGCCGCTGCACGCGTTCGTCGTACGGCCGGTCGGTGCCGAGCAACGCCTCCACGCTGAGCGCGCAGGCCAGGTCGGCGACCTTGACCAGCAAGCTCGCGTCGGTCACCGAGAAGGCCAGGAGCGCCTGCATCGGCTCGGTCCCGTTGAGCAGCGCGAGCCCCTCCTTGGGGGCCAGCGTCAACGGCTGCAGGCCATGCTCCGCGAGCACCTCGGCGGCCGGCCTACCGGACGGGTCGCTGTCACCGGCGCGGCGCAGCCGACCCTCCCCGACGAGTGGCAGCGCGAGGTGCGCCAGCTGCGCCAGATCACCGGAGGCGCCGACCGACCCCTTCTCCGGCACCACCGGGAGCAGTCCGGCGTCGAGCAGGTCGAGCAGCCGCTGCGGCAGATCCACCCGTACGCCGGACACCCCGGCGGCCAGCGTTCGCGCCCGCAGCAGCAGCAACGCCCGGACGGTCGCGTCGTCCAGCGGCTCACCCACCCCGGCCGCGTGCGAGCGGACCAAGGAGAGTTGGGCCTGGGCCAGCTCGTCGCGACCTACGTAGGTGTCCGCGAGCGCCCCGAAGCCGGTGGTCACGCCGTAGACGACGACCCCGCGGGCGACCGCGTCGGCCACGGCCGCCCGGCTGGCCGCCATCCGCTCCCCCACCGTCGGCGCCAGTTCCACGCGCGCCTGCCCGCGTGCCACGGCGACGACGTCCTCGACGTCGATGGCCGCACCGCTGACGGTCACTGTCCGCACGGCCGGCACCGTAGCGCCCACCCGCGGGCGGGCCGACAGCGCGGCTGAACCGGCCGTCGTCCGGCCGGGCATGGGTTATCGTTACCGGCGCACGCGGACGTGGCTCAGTTGGTAGAGCATCACCTTGCCAAGGTGAGGGTCGCGGGTTCGAATCCCGTCGTCCGCTCGGAGTTGCCGATCAGTGGGGCCGAGTTGGACCCACCGGGCCAACGGCCCCTGGCGGAGTGGCCGAGTGGCTTAGGCAAGGGCCTGCAAAGCCCTGTACGCGGGTTCGATTCCCGCCTCCGCCTCGCACCCATTCCGGGGCCACCATCCCGGGCGCTTAGCTCAGCGGGAGAGCGCTTCCCTGACACGGAAGAGGTCACTGGTTCAATCCCAGTAGCGCCCACC
>JBBSMJ010000389.1:0-1660 GCA_038233235.1 Actinomycetes bacterium
GCGCTCACCAGCATCACCGCCGACGACCTGCTGCGGCACATCCGCGTGCTCGCGGCCGACGAGTTCGAGGGCCGGGCGCCCGGGACGCGGGGCGAGGAGCTGACCGTCGAGTACCTGACCGGGCAGTTCCGGGAGATGGGCTTGCAGCCGGGGAACCCCGACGGCACGTACGTGCAGGACGTCCCGCTGGTGGGGATCCGCAGCGTCGCCACGGGCTCCATCGATGCAAAGGGCAAGAAAACGACGCTGCGCTTTCCCGAAGACTACGTGGCCGTATCCAGGCGCGAGCAGCCGGAGGTGGACGTGAACGACTCCGAGGTGGTCTTCGTCGGCTACGGAGTCGTCGCGCCTGAGTACGGCTGGGATGATTACAAGGGAGTGGACGTGCGCGGCAAGACCATCGTCATGCTGGTCAACGACCCGGCCGTCCCCGATGTCAACGACCCCACCCGCCTCGACTCGACACTGTTCAACGGGCGGGCGATGACGTACTACGGCCGCTGGACGTACAAGTACGAGGTCGCTTCGGAAAAGGGAGCCGCCGCGGCGCTGATCGTCCACGAGACCGGCCCGGCCGGCTACCCCTGGGAGGTGGTGACGGGGAGCTGGGGGCAGGAGCAGTTCGACATCCAAACGCCGGGCGGCAACCGCGGCCGGGTAGGGGTGGAGGCGTGGATCACGAGCGCTACCGCGGAGAAGCTCTTCGCCGCCACCGGGCACTCGCTCGCGGAGCTGAAGCAGCAGGCCATCGGCAAGGACTTCAAGCCGGTGCCCCTGGGCGCGACCGCCGACTTCCACGTCGAGCAGAACGTCCGCCGCATCGACTCCAGGAACGTGGTGGCGAAACTGGCGGGCTCGGACCCCGCGCACCGCGACGAGTACGTCGTCTACTCCGCGCACTGGGACCACCTCGGCCGCGACACCACGCTGGCGGGCGACCAGATCTTTAATGGCGCCCTCGACAACGCTTCGGGGACGGCGGCGCTGCTGGAGCTGGCGCAGGCGTACACCGAGCTTCCGACGGCGCCGGAGCGTTCCGTCCTCTTCCTCGCCGTCACGGCGGAGGAGAAGGGGCTGCTCGGCGCCAAGTACTACGCCGAAAACCCGCTCTACCCGCACGCCAAGACGCTCGCCAACATCAACATGGACGGCGTCAACCAGTGGGGGCGGACGGAGGATCTGGTCGTGGTCGGATACGGCAACTCGACGCTCGACGACGTGCTCGCCCGCGAGGCGGCCGAGCAGGGCCGCCGGCTGGCCCCGGACCCCGAGCCCGAAAAGGGCTTCTTCTACCGCTCCGACCACTTCGAGTTCGCCAAGCAGGGGGTGCCGGCGCTGTACGTTGACGCCGGTACGGACTTCGTCGGCAAGCCGGCGGGGTACGGACAGCAGAAGCGCGACGAGTACACCGAGAACGACTACCACAAGCCGTCCGACGAAATCAAGCCCGACTGGGATCTCGCCGGGGCGGTGGAGGACACCCGGCTCCTTTTCCGCGTCGGCTACCAAGTGGCCGGGTCGGAGCGCTGGCCGGAGTGGAAGCCGGGGACGGAGTTCAAGGCCCTGCGCGAGCGGATGCTGGGCGGCGCCAGGTGAGCGTCAGGCGCACCGCCCGCGTCTGCGCGGGCGCGCTCCTCTGCGCCCTCGCCGCCGCCGGGCC
>JBBSMJ010000390.1:0-1660 GCA_038233235.1 Actinomycetes bacterium
ATGCTGGTGATCACCCGCGGCGCCGACGGGTCGGCGAGATCGACGAGGGTGATAACGGTGGCCCCAGCGCCACCGGGCGGAAAGATCGGCGACATCAGCCGCTCGGGGCCGGGCAGCGGAGCGGGAACATCGTCCGAGGGGGCCGGCATCTCCGACTCCGAGTCGGTGGCGGCCAGCGGCAGCCAGCCGGTCTGCCCGAGGACGAGTGCCCGGTTCCCGACGAGCAGCAACTCCATGCCGTACTGGTCGGGCAGTTGTACGCCGCCCAGTCGGCGCGGAGAGTCGCCTTCGACGGATACCAGGGTGAGCCGGCGGCCGGTCACCGTGACCACGTGCTTGCCGTCGGTCTTGGCGAGGTCTGGCTCGTCGACGCCCTGCTCCTGCAGGTTCGTGCCAGTGGCGCCGGAGCCGACAGCCTCGCTGCTGGCCCGCTGGGCGGAGACGGGGGCAGCGGCCTGTCGGCCGACCGCATCCGCGACACCCCCACCCAGGTTGTCGAGGCCGTACCCCGGCGGGGCGGCCGCGGCCGCGCGGGCGTAGAAGCTCTCCAGCTCGGCGCAGTCATCGAAGTTGGGCAGTTCCTCCGCGAGGGCGGGCGCTGTGCCTCCGGGGGACACCCCGGCGACGACGGCCCCCACAGCTGCCGCAAGCAGCGTCGCCGACACTCCGACCCGCACCGCTGTCGACCGCTTGGTCTTCGACTTCGCCATGACGACCTCCTCCGTCGTATCGGCCCTTGGACGGAGCGGTGCTCCCTTCGGTTCCCCCGGCCGGCCAAACGGGCGGTCAGGAGTCGAGGCGTTCGCCCTTGCCGATGACGACGATCCCGTCGGCGGAGCGGGTGAACCGCTTCCGATCCGCGTCCTCGTCCACGCCGATGCGGGCGTTGTCGGGCACGATCACGTTCTTGTCGATGATGGCGCGACGTACGACGGCGTGCCGACCGATACGCACGTTGTCCATCAGCACGCAGTCTTCGACGTCTGCCCAGGAGTGGATGAAGACGTTAGGGGACAGCACCGACCGACGGACGAGTCCGCCGGAGACGATGACACCGTTGGATACCAGCGAGTCCAGCGCCCGCCCCGTGCGGTCTGGTCCGGCGAAGACGAACTTCGCCGGCGGGTAGGGCCGCTGCATCGTGTAGATGGGCCACTCGTAGTTGTAGAGGTTGAACACCGGGTGGACCGACACCAGATCCATGTGCGCGTCGAAGTAGGCGTCGAGTGTCCCGACGTCGCGCCAGTAGCCCCGGTCCCGCCCGGTGGCGCCCGGCACCTCGTTGTCGGCGAAGTCGTAGACGTCCGCCACCCCGGCGTCGACCAGCATGGGGATGATGCTGCCGCCCAGGTCGTGCTTCGACGACTCGTCGGCGGCGTCGTCGGTCACCGCATCGACAAGCGTCTTGGCGGTGAACACGTAGTTGCCCATCGAGGCGAACACCTCGTCGGGCGCGTCCGGCAGCCCGACCGGATCCGCGGGCTTCTCACGGAACGCGGCGATGTGGCGCCCGTCGGCCGCAGTCTCGATGACGCCGAACTGGTGCGCCTGCTCGATCGGCGTACGGATCCCGGCGACGGTGACCCCCGTCCCGGAGGCGATGTGCTGGTCCACCATCTGCTGCGGGTCCATGCGGTAGACGTGGTCTGCGCCGAACACC
>JBBSMJ010000391.1:0-1657 GCA_038233235.1 Actinomycetes bacterium
GCGTGTCCACGCTGGTGGAGCCATCTACCGCAGCTGGGCGGAACAGGTGTCCTCGCGCGACCGGGCGAGAGCGCGCTCCCCGCGCAGTCGGCAGGTGCACGCGGGCGGGCGCGCCCAAGTGTCCGACGACGTACGCGCGGAGCTGTCCGGGCGGACGAGCGTCGACTTCGTGGTCGACCAGCTGGAGGAGATGCGCCGCTTGCATGCAGCGGCTGGCGGGGGCGAGCCGCGGGTGCGCTGGGCCGTACCCGACCTCGTCGTCCTCGCCGTGTCGCTGCTGCTGCTAGTCGCTGCCATAACCACCGGCTGACGCTTGGGCACAGAGCTTGCTGGGCAGTGGGTAGCTCATGCCGCGAACCAAGACCCTCGTCGTCGTCCTTGCCGGGGGAGCCGGGGGTCGGCTGCGCGGACTCACCGCAGGGCGAGCGAAGCCGGCGGTTCCCTTCGGCGGGACGCACCGGCTCGTCGACTTCCCGTTGAGCAACGCGCACAACTGGGGGATGAGTGACGTCTGGGTGGTTCAGCAGTACAACCCGATGTCGTTGTCCGACCACCTGGCGAACGGCCGGCCGTGGGATCTCGACCGTACGCAGGGTGGCTTGATGCTGCTGCACCCGCGGCTGGGGGAGGGCGGCGGATGGCACACCGGCACCGCCGACTCGCTGTGGCGCAACGCCGGTCTGATTCGCGAGTTCGGGCCGGACCACCTGGTCGTGCTCAGCGCCGACGCGGTCTACCTCATGGACTATGCGGCGATCGTGGACGAACACCGCGACACCGACGCGGACATCACCATGGTGACGACCGAGGTCGGGCGGGACGACGCCGGCCGCTACGGGGTCGTCCGGGCCGACGACGACGGTCGCATCACCGACTACGCCCATAAACCGGACAAGCCAGCCGGGAACGTCGTGGCGACCGAGGCGTTCGTGATGAACGCGGCGCCGATACTCGACCTCCTCGGGGAGCTCGGCAGTGGCGCCGACGAGGAAGAGGGCTCGGCGATCTGGGAGACGACCTGCTGCCCCGCCTCGCCGACGAGGGAAGAGCACGCGCCCGCCGATTCGAACGGTACTGGCGTGATGTGGGAACCGTGGGCGCCTACTGGGAGGCGCACATGGACCTCCTGGAGACGCCACCCCCGATCGACCTCGACGACCCCTCCTGGCCGCTGCTCACCCGCGGCGGGCGCCGCCCTGCCGCCCGCCTCCTTCGCGGAGCTGACGTCCGGGACGCGATGGTGGCAGCAGCCGCCACGGTGGGTGGGACGGTCGAGCACTCGGTCCTGGGCACCGGCGTCGTGGTCGAAGAAGGGGCGGTGGTGCGCGATTCGGTGCTGCTCGACGGGGTGCGGGTGCGGCGGGGAGCGACGGTCCAGCGCGCGGTCCTCGACGAGCAGGTGGACGTGGGCGCCGACGCTGTGATCGGTGAAGCAGACGGCGACCCGGACGACGTGACGCTAGTGGGTCGTGGCCGTCGGGTATCACCCGGCGAGCGGCTTCATGGCGACGAGGCCGAGCAACCCGCCGAGCGGGACGACTGACCGACCCGCGAGCTGGACATCGAAAGGAGCCGGATGGCGGATACCGCCGTTGTCGACGTTGACGGGACGCTCGTCGACACCAATTACCAGCACGCGCTCGCGTGGTTCCGCGCC
>JBBSMJ010000392.1:0-1629 GCA_038233235.1 Actinomycetes bacterium
CGGGCCATGATGACCACCGAGGCCGCGTGAGCGCGCGACGATTGACAAGCCTGGAGGGCAGCACGAGATGGCTACCGTTACCTTCGACAAGGCGAGCCGGGTCTTTCCTGGTGCCGAGCGCCCCGCCGTGGACAAGCTGGATCTCGACATCGGCGACGGCGAGTTCCTCGTTCTAGTCGGTCCCTCCGGGTGCGGGAAGTCGACCTCCCTGCGCATGCTCGCTGGCCTGGAGGACGTCAACGGCGGTCAGATCAGGATCGGCGAGCGCGACGTCACCAACCTGGCCCCCAAGGATCGGGACATCGCGATGGTGTTCCAGAATTACGCGCTCTACCCGCACATGACTGTCGGCGACAACATGGGTTTCGCCCTGAAGATTGCCGGCATATCCAAGGACGAACGGGACAAGCGGGTCAACGAAGCGGCGAAGCTGCTCGACCTTGAGCCGTACGTCGACCGCAAGCCGAAGGCACTGTCCGGCGGTCAGCGGCAGCGGGTGGCTATGGGCCGGGCCATCGTGCGGCAGCCGCAGGTATTCCTCATGGACGAGCCGCTGTCCAACCTGGATGCAAAGCTTCGGGTGCAGACGCGCACGCAGATCGCCGCGCTGCAGCGCCGGCTCGGAGTCACCACGGTCTACGTGACCCACGACCAGGTCGAGGCCATGACGATGGGTGACCGAGTGGCCGTACTCAAGGACGGACTGCTGCAGCAGGTAGACACCCCGCTCAACCTCTACGAGCGTCCCAACAACGTCTTCGTGGCTGGCTTCATCGGCTCTCCGGCGATGAACATCGACACGTTCCAGGTATCCAACGGCCAGGCCACTGTTGGCGAGGTCACCGTGCCGCTGTCACGGGCCACGATGGATGCGCTCGGCAAGGAGGGCGCAGACACCGCCGTCATCGGCTTCCGTCCCGAGTCGCTCGAGGCAGTCGGTGAGGGACAAGGGTTTCCCCTGGTGGTCACCCTCGTCGAGGAGCTGGGCTCCGACGCCTTTGCCTACGGGCAGTTCGCCGGTGTCGAGGAGACACCGACCAGCCGGCCGGTCATCGCCCGGGTCAACCCGCGGCAGCCACCGGCAAAGGGGTCGACGGCGTACTTCCGCGTCCGCGAGGGCGAGCAGCACGTGTTCTCCGTGAAGACCGGAGAGCGGCTGCCCACCTGATTGCGAGCCGGAGCAGGCTCCCTTACGAGGCGACCTTCTTCTGCAGGTTCTCCTCCAGTGCGGCCAAGAAGTCCTGCGTGTTGAGCCAGGGCGTGTCCTTGCCGACCAACAACGCGAGGTCTTTGGTCATCGCCCCTGACTCGACGGTTTCCACGCATACCTGCTCCAGCGCCTGCGCAAACTCGACCACCTCGGGGGTGTCGTCGCGCTTTCCGCGCTGCTCGAGCCCCCTGGTCCAGGCGAAGATCGACGCGATCGGGTTGGTGGAGGTGGGCTTGCCCTGCTCGTGCTGGCGGAAGTGCCGGGTCACCGTGCCGTGCGCCGCCTCCGCCTCGATGGTGCCGTCCGGCGTCATGAGCACCGAGGTCATCAGCCCGAGGGAGCCGAAGCCCTGCGCCACGGTGTCGGACTGCACGTCACCGTCGTAGTTCTTGCAGGCCCAGATGTAGCCGCCCTCCCAC
>JBBSMJ010000393.1:0-1628 GCA_038233235.1 Actinomycetes bacterium
CACGACGCCCATGTTGGCGGCCGCCGCCTCGGTGATGACGGCGGCGATCGCCTCACCGTGCAGGTCGAAGGCGGTCCGCACCGCCTCGAGATCGTTGTAGGGCAGCACGATCGTGTCGGCGGTCATCGCCCCGGTGACCCCCGGGCTGTCGGGCAGACCCAGGGTCGCAAGTCCGCTCCCGGCGCTGGCGAGCAGCGCGTCGACGTGGCCGTGATAGCAGCCGGCGAACTTCACGACCTTCCTGCGCGCGGTGAAGCCCCGGGCGAGGCGGATCGCACTCATGGTGGCCTCGGTCCCGGAGTTGACCAGCCGTACCTGCTCCACCGGTGCGACGCGGTCGATCAGCAGCTCGGCGAGCGCCACCTCGCCCTCGCTCGGGGTGCCGAAGCTGGTGCCCTTGCCGGCGGCGGTGCGCAGCGCCTCGACGACCGCGGGATGGGCGTGGCCGAGGATGATCGGCCCCCACGAGCAGACCAGGTCGACGTAGTCGCGCCCGTCGGCGTCCCGGAGATACGGACCGATGCCGCTCACCATGAACCGCGGCGTGCCGCCGACCGCCGAGAAGGCCCGGACCGGACTGTTGACCCCGCCAGGGATGACCGCCTGCGCGCGGGCGAACAGCGCTTCGCTGGCGGGCGCGTCGTATTGGTAGGTCATGGCCTGCATCCTTGCCTTCCGTCGCTGCGCCGCTTTGCCCGGGTGGAGCACAATGGTCGGATGACCGGTCAGGTGCAGGTGCTCCCGTGGCGGCAGCACCCGGGCAGCGTGCTGCTGCCGATGGCCGTGTGGGTGCTGGTGTTCGGGGGCCGCCTGCTGTGCAAGGGCTGCCAGCGGGTGGTCCCGCTGACGACGTTCTGGGTGCCGTTGCCGCTCGAGGACACCGTCCGGCTGCAGCACCATCGGCCGCGCTGAGCGAAACCCGGCCTCTCCCCGAGACCGACACGTTCACTAGCACTAGCGGCTCGACGTGCACGGACCCGTTCGCCTGCAAGTGGGGCCATGCCGGATCCGCACACCAAGTGGCGTTCGTGGCTTCAGCCCCAGCGCGGTTGCTGATGATGATGATGACGACTGTCTTGGCGACATCGGCGAGTGCCTGCGCCTCCTCCTGATCGACAAGATCGTGCCTATCGACTCAGCCGGGTCGCTGGAGTCCCAAAACGTGTCGTCCACGATCCAGTTCACGGCATCGGTCAGATCCGGGCAGCGCCGATCCTCGTCCTCAACGTCGAGCACCGGTTCCGCCGCCATGATGTCGAGACCGTTGACGACGTCGCCCCGTTGGTCCGGCCACTCGACGTTCAAACCGCGACGGTAAGGGGTCGGCAGCGAACAACTTAGGTGGCGCTCTTGGTAGGTCTGGCTGGCTTGACGCTGTAGTTCCATTCTCCGTGGAACTTGTCGGGCGTGAGCTGGCAGGCGATGGCGGCCATTTGGACGTCGCTGATCTTCACGCCTCTGGGGTAGCTGTTCGTGTCGGCTTCGGCATGGACGGTAAGTCCGGTCCGGCTGGTGGTGGCGCCGATCAGGTCGACGACAACCTGATGGCTGGTCAGGGGCCGGCCGCGCCAGTTGCTGGTGATCGCCGAGAACAGCCGGTGCTCGATCTTGTTCCACTTCGAGGTCCC
>JBBSMJ010000394.1:0-1624 GCA_038233235.1 Actinomycetes bacterium
ACGGGCACCTTGCCGTTCGACGTCGTCCATCCCGTCGGGGACTACAGCTTCCGCCGGGTCCCGTCGGGTGCCGCTCCCGCCGACCTGGAGATCCACCAGCTCAAGTACCCGACCGACGGCGCTCATCGCGACCTCAACGTCATCTTTCCGATCGAGCGACTGCAGGAGCTCGCTCGCGAGGGAGTCGTCGGCGGCCTGACCGACAACTTCTTTTCCTTCATCGGCTACAACATGGACCCCGACCTGCTCGAGCGAACGCTCGCTGAGGAGCTCGCCCAGGCCGTGGCCGACGAGCAGGCGGACCTCGCTCTGCTGTCCCCCGCTTGACCGATCTGCCACCAGTCGGTCGGACTGGTCCAGCGCGCCATTGAACGGCGCGGCATCCCCACCGTGTCTGTCACCGTTGCGCGGGACGTGACGGAGCGCGTCAAGCCGCCGCGCGCGGTCTTCGTACCGTTCCGGATGGGTCACCACTTCGGTGTCCCGTTCCACAGCAAGGGGCAGCGACTGGTCATTACCGCCGCACTGGACCTGATCAGCGGCGCAACCCACAGCGGCCAGATCCTCGACCTGCCGATGCGTTGGGCGGAGCTGCGCCGGGAAGGCGTCGACATCGAACGACGTACGGCCGGCTAGCTCCTGGACTGTCCTCAGGCGCCCTGACCGAGATTCCGCATCAGGCCGCCGTCCATCACATAGGTCGCACCGGTCACGTAGTCGGCATCCGGCGAGGCGAGGAACACCGCCAGACGACCGATCTCCGCCGGTTCCGCTGCGCGCTTCCACGGAATGCTCTGCACCTGCTCGTCGAGCAGCTTCGGATCGTCGATGGCGGCCTGGTTGAAAGGCGTCAAGACCATGCCGGGCGCAAGCCCGTTGACGTTGACCTTGAGCGGGGCCAGCTCCAGGGCGAGAGTCCGGGTGAGCATGCGAATGGCTCCCTTGGAGCAGTCATAGTCGGCACCGCCCACGTTGGGCACGTCCTCGTGCACCGACGAGACATTGATGATCTTCCCGCCGCCGCCGGCAGCGGTTCGGATCTGCGCGAATCGGCGGCAACAGAAGAAGTAGCCGTAGACGTTGGTCCGCATCGCCTTGTCCCAGACCTCGGTGGGCAGCTCGGCGACCTTCTTGCCCGAGGCGTCGACCCCCGCGTTGTTCATGAGGATGTCCAGCGTGTCGAAGATCTCCAGGGCCTGGTCGAACATCGCCTCGACCTGGCTCTCCTCGCTGAGGTCGGCCTGCACGACGACGGCGCGCCGGCCCTCGGCCTCCACCGCCTTGCGGGTCTGGTCGGCACCGTCGGCATCGTCCAGGTAGTGGACGACGACGTGCGCGCCCTCCTTGGCGAACTCCACCGCTGTCGCCTGACCGATCCCGGAGTCTGACCCGGTGATGAGCGCGACCTTGCCGTCGAGCCGGGTGGTTGCCATGTGCTGCTCCTTCACGGTGTTCATGAGTGGTCGAGGGCGGGCTGGCCAAGACGCCAGGCGGCGTTGACGAGTCCTACGTGGGAGAACGCTTGCGGGAAGTTGCCCAGCAGCTCACCCGTCTCCGGGTCTGCCTCCTCGGCGAGCAGCCCGAGATCGTTTGCGTACTCGGTGGCGCGCAGGAACCAGGCCCG
>JBBSMJ010000395.1:0-1623 GCA_038233235.1 Actinomycetes bacterium
GTAGCGAATGGATCTGGTCCATCGACGCCGTAGGGCGGTTCACCTCCTCCAATCGGGTGGTCGAGGCGATGACCGGCTACACGACGGACGAAGTGCTTGGCGTCGATGCGCTGGCGTTCGTCCATGCGGACTACCGAGACGACGTGGAGCGGGAAGCGTACGCCGCACTCGGCGCCGGTAGGGGCTGGTCGCACTGGTTGCTGCACTGGGTGCACCGCGACGGTCGGGTGCTGCTGCTGGAAAGCACGGCGACGCCGTCGCGTAACGGAGACGGAGAGATCGTCGGGTATCGCGGGGCGACTCGCGGCGTCACCGAGGAGTTCTCTCGACAAGAAGCCGCCGCCGAGCAGCGGAAGGTCGAGCAGGAGCGACTGGCCGCCATCCGGTCGGTGCTCGATAACCCGGACGACCTGTCGATCGTCTTCCAGCCGATCGTGGCAGCTGACGACCTCGCCGCCGCTGGCGTGGAAGCACTCGCCCGCTTCACCGCGGCGCCCATTCGCGGACCGGACGTCTGGTTCGCCGAAGCGCACCGCCTTGGACTTGGTGGCGAGCTTGAGTTGCTGGCGATCCGCCGGGCACTCGCGCACGGGCGGGACCTCCCCGCGGGGTGCTACCTGTCGCTCAACGCCTCACCGACGACTCTGCTGGACCCGGCGCTGGCCGCGACGCTGCGGCAAGGGTCCCTCGGCCCCCACCGACTGGTCGTCGAGCTCACCGAACACGCGCAGGTGGCCGACTATGATCAACTTGCCCGCGCCCTGGCGCCACTGCGCGCCTCGGGGATGCGACTGGCCATCGACGACGCGGGCGCCGGCTACGCGAGTTTGCGGCACATCCTGCAGCTGCGGCCCGACCTGGTGAAGCTTGACCGACAGCTGATCGACGGCCTGGACGGCGACCCCGTACGCCGCTCGCTCGTGGCGGCCATGGTGGCGTTCAGTCGCGAGATCGGCGCCCGGCTGGTGGCCGAGGGAGTCGAGCGGGCCGAAGAACTCAAGACCCTGCAGGAACTCGGAGTGCACTATGCGCAGGGCTACCTGTTGGGTCGGCCGGCAGCGCTGGTGCCCGCAGCGACGCCGTCGGTCCCCGCGCCGCTGTGAGCCACTTTGCCAGTCACGCGCCGCCCCGGTCGCGCCAAGCGGTGCTGCCCGGACTAGTTGACCAGCTGGCACTGGCGAGCACCGTCGTCGAGGCGGCGCAGCAGGTCGTCGGCTTCGCGGTGCATGCTGGCCTGCCACTGCCCAGCCTCTACCTCGAACGCGGCGGCACCTTGCGTTGCATCGCTCAACACGGCTACTGGCAGGTCTTCGACGGGATCGGCCCGGGTACGGGCGTGGCTGGTACGACGTACGCCAGCGGGGAACGGTCCGTCGTGCTGGACGTGGCGGAATCCAGCAACTACATCGCAGCCTATCCCGCCGTCGTCGCGGAGATCTGTGAGCCGATCCAGGTCGACGGGCGCACCGTGGGGGTGCTCAACATCGAGTCGCCCGTCCGGCTCACTACCGCCGACGCCGCGTTCGTGACACAGCTCGCCATGGCCTTCGCTCAGCGGCTGACCGCGCTGGGCGGACCACCGCTGGAGGCTCCCGCGGAGCGTCTCGCCAGGTTCGGCTCGGA
>JBBSMJ010000396.1:0-1623 GCA_038233235.1 Actinomycetes bacterium
CGCGATGAGCGCGCTGGTCGGTGGCAACGTCTTCGGTGCCCGGGAGAGCCTGTTCCCGGCCGAGCGGCGAGAGGCCAAGGAGCCGGCGGTCAGCCGGGTGGCCGTTGGGCCGG
The DNA here is from genome assembly GCA_038233235.1 of Actinomycetes bacterium. Lineage (GTDB taxonomy): Bacteria > Actinomycetota > Actinomycetes > JBBSMJ01 > JBBSMJ01 > JBBSMJ01. Next base: position 114 of record JBBSMJ010000396.1, read on the forward strand.
CGGACCCCGTCGCCCCCCGGACGACCCTGGTGCGGTCCCAGCCGTGGTGGCAGGACGTGGCCACCCTCGATGGGACCGGGACCGGCCCGACCACCGGCGTCACGATCGACGACGGCTCCCTGCAGTGGCGGGTCCGGGCGACCTGCGGCTCCGGGCGCATCGTGGTGAGCCTTCCCGACCGGCCCCAGCCGCTGCTCGAGGCGGACTGCACCGGGGGTGAGACCGACTTCGGCTACAGCACCACGGTGGGGGCGACCACCTTGCAGGTCGCGGCGGACGGGCCGTGGCAGCTGCAGGTCGAGCAGCAGGTCGATGTACCACTGGAAGAGCCTCCCCTGCCGTCGATGTCGGCTCCCGGGACGACAGCGGTGCGTACCGGCTCGTTCTACCGGATGGACCAGACCGGCCAGGGAACCGCCACCTTCTATCGCCTGGCGGACGGCTCCCACACACTGCGCCTCGACGACGACTTCTTCGTCAGCGCCAACGTGGATCTGCTGGTCACGCTCAGCCCGCTCGAGGCTCCCCGCACCACGCCCGAGTTCATGGCCGCGCCCTGGGTGGCCGTCGCGCCGCTCGACATCACCGCGGGCTCACTGAACTTCACCCTGCCGCCAGGGGTGGACCCCACGGCGTACAAGTCGGTCGTCATCTGGTGCCCGCTGATCGACAGCGCCTATGCCGCCGCCACCCTGACGGCGCCGGCGTGACAGCGACGACCACCACGACGACCGCGCCGCCGCCGCCGGCACCGGGCGGGCGCTCGATCGTCGTGCGGGGACAGCGGATCCCGGTCGTGCTGCCGAACCGGCGTGACCCCCGGCTGCACCTGTCCGTGGTCGTGATGACGCTGCAGGTCCTCGGCCAGACCGTGCTCGACTTCAAGGTCTCGATCGCCCAGATCCTGGTGACGCTCGGCTTCTGCGCCCTGGTGGAGGTGGCTGTCACCTTCCGGCGGGAGGCAAGGCTGGTGTGGCCGGCCAGCGCCCTGCTCACCGGCAACGGGGTGGCGTTCATCCTGCGCACCACCGGCACCGCGCACGGCGACTGGTGGAGCCTCAACGGCATCCACTACTTCCTGCTCGCGGCCCTGCTGGCGCTGCTGTCGAAATACCTGATCCGACCCGGTGGACGACACCTGTTCAACCCGGCCAACGTGGGACTGGTGTGGTGCCTGCTCGTCATCGGCCCCAGCCAGGTGTTCCCTCAGTACCTCTGGTGGGGTCCGAGCATCCCCGGCCAGACGCTGGCCTACGCGGTCATCGCCGTCGGGGCGTGGTGGATCCTGCGCAAGGTCCGGATGCTGGAGATGGCCGGGGCGTTCCTGGTGACCTTCGCCGTCCTCATCGGCCTTTTCGCGCTGGCGGGAAACAGCTTCGTCGCGATCTGGCAGCAGGGGCCGATCAGCGGACTCTCCTACTGGGCCAACATCGCTCTCTCGCCCGAGTTGCTGATCTTCGTGTGCTTCATGATGTCGGACCCGCAGACCGCCCCGAAGGCGCGCGCCGGC
>JBBSMJ010000397.1:0-1620 GCA_038233235.1 Actinomycetes bacterium
AGGCCGTCGAAGCGCCGCGTCGGACATCTCGGCATTCGACCGCCGGGACATGTGCGCCATGCAAGCAAGTTAGCAATGCTGCTCGCATATCCAGCGCCTCGCGTGACACCGGTCGATAATGCGCCGCAGTCGCGAGCGATGTCACATCGCGGTGCACGCCTTCGTCCTAGGTGTGAAGCCCTAGACAAGAGGGGCTTGGATAGAGAGGGGAGAGCGTCCAATGAGTCACGTCCCACCGGTTCCCGAGTCCGCAGCCGGCGTACTGGGCCGCACCGCGTACCGCATGTCGCGGCGCCAGTACGGCGAGGTGCTCGAGCCGATGTCGGTGTGGCGCCACCACGGCGGTATCTTCTGGACCTGGGGTCTGTTCGAGCTGGCCAACCAGCGCGCGCTGCGGGTGCTGCCCGAACGCGTACGCAGTCTGGCGGTCTACCGAACCGCAGTCGTCATCGGCTGCTCGTGGTGCGTCGACTTCGGGGCGGCGCTGTGGCAGCAGCAGGGACTCGATCCGGCAGATCTCACCGCGGTGTCTCAGCACCGCTACGACCGCCTCAGCGCCGACGAGCGGGCCGCGGTCGAGATGGCGGACGCCATGACCGCCCAGCCGCCCGACGTCAGCGACGAGCGCATGGCGGACCTGCGCGAGCGGTTCGGCGACGATGGCGTCGTCGAGCTGACGTACGTCATCGCGCTGGAGAACATGCGCTCGCGGTTCAACGCCGCGTTGGGCTTGTCCGCGCAGGGGTTCACCTCCGGGGAGGCGTGCCGGCTGCCGACGGCGGCAGCCTCGTGAGCTTGTCGGGAGCCAACACCGCCCAGACGGCGGTCAGCTGACGGTTGTGTACGCCGAAGCCGTAGACCGCGACGCGCGGCTCACCCGGCCGAGGGTCGCGCAGCCGCATCAGCAGACCGGGTTCACCGTTGACGGCAACCGAGACAAAGGTGGCCCGGTCGCCGCCGAGGCGTTGCAGACCGAGCAGGAAGTTGCCCACCTGCGCCGCGCCGATCAGCGGACGGCGGGCGGCATGTACGGCGCCGCCACTGTCCGAGGTGAACACGACGCTCGGCGCGAGCAGCGCGGTCAATGCTTCGGCGTCGCCGGTCGTCAGCGCGGTGCTCAGCCGGGTCAGCACAGCGGCGCCGTCGTCCAGCGACGATCTCGGCGGCACGTCTGCGTCGGCGATCCGGCGGCGACCGCGTACGGCGTGTTGGCGGGCGGTCGCCGCGGTGCAGCCGAGCACGTCGGCGACTTCCGGGAACGGCACGTCGAGCACGTCGTGCAGTACGACGGCGACGCGCTGCTCGGGGGTCAACTGCTCCAGCACCACAAGGAATGCCATGCGGACGGACTCGTCTTGCACCACGCGTTCCAGCGGGTCGTCGCTGGCCGCACCGCCCGGCAGGGTGACGAGTGGTTCGGGTAGCCAAGGACCGATGTAGGACTCACGCCGAACTCGGGCGGAGCGCAACTCATCGAGCGCGACCCGAGCGGTGACCCGGGTGAGCCAGGCCCGCGGCTCGACGACGTCGTCGGCATGCCGGCGCCAGCGCAGCCACACCTCGCTGACGACGTCCTCGGCGTCGGCCCACGAGCTCAACAGCCGGTAGGCCACGCCGAGC
>JBBSMJ010000398.1:0-1614 GCA_038233235.1 Actinomycetes bacterium
ACAGGGCGACGGGGGTCTCGAGCTGGGCAAGTCCGCGCAGCGTCAGCTCGGCTACGACGGCAGACAGAGAGCGGCCCTGCTGCTTAGCCAGCTCAAGAGCGCGACGATGCAGTGCGGGCGGGAGATCGACGGTCGTACGCATGGGGTGCATCGTAGGCGCATCAGTGGTGATGCACCGAACTGGGTTCGTCTGTCTGTCACCTCGGACGAATAGGAACCGAGCGATGTTCGATCGCAACGATGTCGATGCGCCGGTCCGTCTCCTTGATCCGGTAGACCCGGAAGTCGCCACGACGGGCGCTGTGCAGCCGGGCAAAGTCGAACTTCTTTGCCTGGCCGTCCCGCTGGCCGTCCCGCTGCGGATGCGCCGCCAAGGCGCCGTATCAAAGCTCGACGGCTGCGGTACAGACGCTGTACGGAAGCCGTGACAATGCCCGCTTCGCCGCGCCGGTCCAGACGACCTGGTGGGAGGCCCGGTGGCGGCCTCGAGCCCGGCGAGTCCTGGGCCGAGGCTGCCCTGCGGGAGTCCCGGGAGGAGACCGGATGGGACGCGCGCATCGACGAGCTTCTCGGCATCTATAGCGACCCGGCGACGCAAACCCACCGCTACCCCACCGGCGCTGAACGACATTTCGTGGGAGTGGTCTTCCTGGCCACCGCTACCGAGAACCTCGGCTTTCACGATGCAGAGGCCGTGGAACTGCGGTGGGTCACGCCGGAGGAGCTGCCCGCACCGCTATTCGCTCCCGATGTGCCGGTGCTTCAGGATGCCTTCGACGTCAGCAGACGGCGGCCCGTGATCGGCTGAGAACGCCGCTGCCGACGCCGTTGGCGGTCAGTCCTGCTCGGCGACGGCGGCGAGGCGGTCGAGCGACGCCTGCAGCTTGTCGGCCGTCGTCGCCCGAGCCCGTGGGAGGCGGCGTTCATCCGTGAGCTGCGTCCAGTCGTAGGTGTGGGTCACCCGCGTGCGTGCGGAGTCGATCGACTCAAGCTCCCACCGCCACAGATGTCCGGGCGGCGCCTGCCCCGGCTCGGCCGGTCGCCACGCGATGCGACGACCCTCGTCGAACTCGACCACGTGGTTCTCCCGGACGTGGCCCTTCGTGGTCGTCATCGTGAACACGTCACCGACGGCGCGGACCCGCTGACCCGACGGCGCCTCGGCCAGGTTGTCGTTACCGTCCCAGCCCGGCTGCTGCGCCGGGTCGGCGATGAGGTCGAAGATGCGGTCGGCGTCGACCGCCACATCACGACTGGCAATCACCACCTGGAGGACGTCGTCGTCGTCAGACATGCCGGTATCGAAGCACCTGACGGGAGCGCGGGTGCGTCCGGCGGCCTACGTGGGCCGAGCGCGCAGGTGCGCGCGTTCCCCGTGCTTGCCGAACAGGCCGAGGACCTCGACCGGCTCGGCACCGGACGCCCCGAACCAATGCGGCACGCGGGTGTCGAACTCGGCCGCCTCACCGGGCGCAAGCACCAGGTCGTGCTCGCCAAGCACTAGACGCAGCCGTCCGTTGAGGACGTACAGCCAGTCGTACCCCTCGTGGGTCTGCGGATCGGGTTCGCGGTGACGCGGCGGGACCACCAACTTGTACGCCTGTTGGGGCCGGC
>JBBSMJ010000399.1:0-1591 GCA_038233235.1 Actinomycetes bacterium
CGCCATCCCCACCGCCACGAGCGACGGCGTGGGGGCCAACCCGGCGCGACCTGACGGCATCGCCAAGGTGAAGGGCGAGTTCGCCTACGCCAGCGACCTCTGGATGGACGACATGCTGTGGGGCGCGACGCTGCGCAGCCCCCACCCGTACGCCCGGATCCGCTCTATCGACATCGGCCCCGCGCTGGCCACGCCCGGTGTGTTCGCGGTGCTGACCCATGACGACGTACCGGGTGAGCAGCTCTACGGTCTCGAGCTTGCCGACCAGCCGGTGCTGGCGGTCGACCTCGTGCGGTATCAGGGCGAGCCGGTTGCGCTCGTGGCGGCCGACCATCCGGAGGTGGCTCGCCGGGCCGCGCGCCAGATACGCGTCGACTACGAGGTCTACGAGCCGGTCACCGATCCGGTCGAGGCGCTCGGCCACCCGCGGTGGAACCAGGTGCACGAGGACGAGGCCGAGGTCACCGAGCTCAGCCGGGAAAGCGCGAACCTGCGCCCCGAGGGGAATCTGGTTCGTCACCTCAAGATCCGCAAGGGCGACCCGGCGCCGACCGCCGACGTCGTCGTCACCGGCGACTACGAGGTTGGCATGCAGGACCAGGCCTTCCTCGGCCCGGAGTCCGGGCTCGCCGTGCCGGCGGAAGACGGCGGCGTCGATCTGTACGTCGCCACGCAATGGCTGCACGTCGACCAGAAGCAGATCTGCGCTGCCCTCGACCTACCTCCGGAGAAGGTGCGGCTCACGCTGTCCGGCGTTGGCGGCGCGTTCGGCGGCCGCGAGGACCTGTCCATGCACGTGCACGCCTGTCTGCTGGCGCTGCATACGGGCAAGCCGATGAAGATGGTCTACAGCAGGGAGGAGTCCTTCTTCGGACACGTGCACCGCCACCCGGCGCGCATGCGCTACGAGCATGGCGCCGACTGCGACGGGACGCTGGTCTACGTCAAGGCCGAGATCTACCTCGATGGCGGTGCCTACGCCTCCAGCACGCCGGCTGTCGTCGGCAACGCGGGGACGATGGGCGCCGGGCCCTACGTCGTACCCAACGTGCACATCGACTGCTACGGCGCCTACACGAACAACCCGCCCTGCGGCGCGATGCGCGGCTTCGGCTCGGTGCAGGCGGCGTTCGGCTACGAGGCACAGATGGACCGGCTCGCCGCTGCGCTGGGGATGGACCCGGTGGACCTGCGCTGCCGCAACGCGATGACGCAGGGGTCGCGCGGTCCTACCGGACAGCTGGTCGACAGCCCAGCTCCGGTGGAAGAGATGCTGCGGCGCTTGCAAGCCATGCCGCTACCCCCGCAACCGGTGGATGCGGCGGACCGGGCCGAGGACCTCGACCTGCGCGACCTTCCAGGGGGTGTGTCGAACACGACCCACGGCGAGGCCGTCGTCCGCGGCGTGGGATACGCGGTGGCGTACAAGAACGTCGGCTTCTCCGAGGGCTACGACGACTTCGCCACGGCGCGCGTGCGGTTGGAGATCGTGGGCGACGAGCCGACCATCACCGTGCATACCGCGGCTGCGGAGGTGGGTCAGGGCCTGGTGACCGTCGAGCAGCAGATCGCGCGCACCGAGCTCGGCGTC
>JBBSMJ010000400.1:0-1586 GCA_038233235.1 Actinomycetes bacterium
CGGTGCCGGCGCGCGCTCGGGTGGCCGGCGTACCCGTCGGGCGCTGACTGCTCCGGCCGCGCCGATGCCGAAGCGGCGGGCGAGATCGGCGACGTGCTCGGTGATCATCCGGCGATAGGTCGCCGGGGCGTAGGCGCCGCGCCCGTACAGCTCGTCGTAGCGGGCGACGAGGTCGGGGTGGTGTTCGCCCAGCCACGCCAGGAACCACTCGCGCGCGCCGGGGCGCAGGTGCAGCACCACGGGGGAGACGTGGCGGGCGCCCGCGTCGGCAATGGACCGGACGGTGACCTTGAGCTGGGCGGGGGAGTCGGTGAGGTAGGGCAACACCGGTGCCATCAATACTCCGCAGCGGATCCCGGCGTCGTTCAGCGTGCGGCACACCTCGAGGCGCCGCTGCGGAGCCGGCGTGCCCGGCTCGACGGCCCGCGACATGTCTCGGTCGACGAAGCCGACGGACACGTTCGTCGCCACATCGGTGACTTCGGCGGCCTGCTGGAGCAGGTCGAGGTCGCGCAGGATGAGCGTCCCTTTGGTGAGTACGGAGAAGGGGTTGGCGTGGTCACGCAGCGCGGCGAGGATGCCGCGCATCAGCTGGTAGCGACCCTCGACGCGCTGGTAGCAGTCGACGTTGGTGCCCATCGCGACGTGCTCGCCGCGCCAGCTGGGGCGGGAGAGCTCACTGCGGAGTCGCTCGGCGACGTTGACCTTGACGACCACCTGGCTGTCGAAGTCGCGGCCGGCGTCGAGGTCGAGATAGGTGTGGGTGTTGCGGGCGAAGCAGTAGACGCAGGCGTGTGTGCAGCCGCGGTAGGGGTTGACCGTCCAGCGGAACGGCATGCGGGATGCCTCCGGCACCCGGTTGAGCGCCGACCGTGCCTGGACCTCGTAGCAGGTGACGCCGCGGAAGGCCGGGGTATCGAAGCGGCGTACCACCGCTCCACGCCGCACCAGCGGCAGAGTTTCGCCCGGAGCGGGCCCGTCAAGAAGACGAAGGTTGTCCCAACGCATTCGGATAGTAGAACATACGTTCGGTAACAGTAGGCGCAGCGACATGGAGGGCCGATGCAGCACGTCGAGCAGGCCGGGGCGTACGTCGTCTCCGCGGGAGCGGCCAACCATTACGCCGAACATGTGCGGGTGGCTGCGCTCAGCATGGGGACCTACTACGTCCCGGTCGGCGGCGTCGACGACCAGCAGCCGCACACGGAAGACGAGGTATACGTCGTCCTCCGCGGCCGCGGCGTCTTCGTAGCCGGTGACGTCCGCGTGCCGGTGCAGGCCGGCACGACGCTGTACGTGCCGGCGGGGGAGGAGCACCGCTTCATCGACGTGACCGAGGACCTCGCGATCCTCGTCCTGTTCGCCCCGCCGTACGGCTCCGGGCCAGGCGCAGCCAGCGGCCGAGATCGGAAGATGGAGTCGTGACATCGCCCGGCCGCAGCCGTCCAAAGAGCCGGGGGAGTACGACGGCAGACGCCGAGCGAGTGCACGCCGAGAGTCGGCAGGCGTGGCGCGACTGGCTCGCCGACAACCACACCAGAACCACTGGGGTCTGGCTGGTGTCCAACAAGGCGCACACCGGCAAG
>JBBSMJ010000401.1:0-1580 GCA_038233235.1 Actinomycetes bacterium
AGGAGCATCTGTGGGCCTGGTTGTCCAGAAGTACGGCGGCTCCTCGGTCGCCGACGCCGAGGGCATCAAGCGGGTCGCCAAGCGGATCGTGGAGACCCGCCGGCTCGGCGATGACGTGGTGGTCGTCGTCTCCGCGATGGGGGACCACACGGACGAGCTGCTCGGGCTGGCGCAGCAGGTGAGCCCACTGCCCAGCGGCCGCGAGCTCGACATGCTGCTCACGGCTGGAGAGCGCATCTCGATGGCCCTGCTCGCGATGGCTATCGGCAATCTCGGCTACGAGGCACGCTCCTTCACCGGCAGCCAGGCGGGGGTGATCACCGACCGTTCGCACGGCAGGGCGCGCATCATCGACGTGACACCCGGGCGCATCCAGCAAGCCGTCGGCGACGGGGCGATCCCCATCGTGGCCGGATTTCAGGGGGTGTCCCAGGACACCAAGGACATCACCACGCTAGGCCGCGGCGGGTCGGACACGACGGCCGTGGCGCTGGCCGCCGCGCTGGCCGCACGGGTAACCGAGATCTACACCGACGTGGACGGGATCTTCACCGCCGACCCTCGGCTGGTGCCCACGGCCCGCCGGGTGCCGTACATCAGCTACGAGGAGATGCTGGAGATGGCGGCGAGCGGGGCGAAGGTGCTTCACCTTCGTTGCGTAGAGTACGCGCGCCGCTACAACATCCCGGTGCACGTGCGGTCCTCCTTCAGCAACCGACCCGGCACCTGGGTCACCGACGAGCCCGCGGGGGTGGACGCCATGGAGCAGGCCATCATCTCCGGAGTCGCGCACGACCGGAGCGAAGCGAAGATCACCGTGGTCGGCGTACCGGACAAGCCCGGTGAGGCTGCCGCGATCTTCCGCGCCATCGCCGACGCCGACATCAACATCGACATGATCGTGCAGAACATCTCCGCCGCGGCCACCGGGCGCACCGACATCTCTTTCACCCTGCCCACGCACGACGGCCAGACCGCCATGGCCGCGCTGACCCGCGCGCAGGGGGCGGTGGGCTTCGAGCGGCTGCAGTACGACGACCAGATCGGCAAAGTGTCCCTGGTCGGGGCCGGCATGCGCTCTCACCCCGGGGTGTCCGCCACGTTCTTCGCGGCGCTGGCGGATGCCGGAGTCAACATCGAGCTCATCTCCACCTCGGAGATCCGCATCTCCGTTGTCTGCCGGGGAGACGACGTGCCCGTCGCGGTGCGCGCCGTCCACGACGCCTTCCAGTTGGCGGGGGCGGACGAGATCGCCACCGTCTACGGCGGGACCGGCCGGTGAAGCCGACACTCGCCGTCGTCGGTGCCACCGGCGCCGTCGGCACCGTCATGCTCGACTTGCTGTCGACCCGCGCCGATGTGTGGGGCGAGGTGCGGCTGATCGCCTCTGCCCGTTCCGCTGGGCGCCGGCTGCGGGTGCGCGGTGAGGACCTCCAGGTCGTCGAGTTGTCCAAGCGGTGCTTCGACGGGGTGGACGTCGCGATGTTCGACGTGCCCGACGAGGTGTCCGCGAAGTGGGCCCCGGTCGCCGCGTCGTTGGGTGTGGTGGTGGTGGACAACTCCGGCGCCTTCCGGATGGA
>JBBSMJ010000402.1:0-1576 GCA_038233235.1 Actinomycetes bacterium
CGGGGCGCCATGGGGGCCGCGGGGAGGCCCGGCCACCGTGGCCGCGGAGGCAGTCGTCACGCCGGTCATTATTACGGTGCAGCTCCCGGCGCACATCCCCTGGGGGACTTTGGTCCGGCGTTTCGGGCGTGGCATCGAACTTGTCGTCCTGGTCCTGCCGTGATGAGGTGATCGGTGTGCCGGTCTGGGCGACGTCGCTGGCTCACGTGGCGCCCGACGTGCGGGCCGACGCGGGGGGAGCGGTCCCTCCGGAGCCGACCCTCGGGACTGCGTTGCTCGGGTGGCAGCTCGAGATCGTGCCCGCACTGCTCGTCGTCGTACTGGCCGGCCTCTACCTCTACGGCGTGTCCCGGCTGCGGCGGCGCGGTGATGCCTGGCCGGTGTGGCGCACCGTCTCGTTCGTCGGACTGGGCCTTGGCTCGATCGTGCTGGCCACCCAGTCGGCGCTGGCGGCGTACGACACCGTGCTGCTGACCCCCCACATGGTCCAGCACATGGTGCTGGCGATGCTCACTCCGGTGCTCCTCGCGCTCGGGGCACCCGTCACCCTCGCGTTGCGGGTGCTGCCGGCCCGGGCCCGCCGCCCGCTCGTCCGGTTGCTGCACTCGCGGCTGGCCCGGGTGGTGTCCTTCCCCCTGGTGGGGGGAGCGCTGTTCGTCGCCAGCCCGTTCGCGCTCTACTTCTCTCCCTGGTACGAAGCCACCCTGCGCAGCGCCTACCTGCACGAGGCGCTGCACGTGCACTTCCTGCTCGTCGGCTGCCTGTGGTTCTGGCCGCTGCTCGGGATCGACCCGGTGCCGGGCCGGCTGAGTTACCCGCTGCGCATGCTGGCGATCTTCGCCACGCTGCCCTTCCACGCCTGGCTCGGCGTTGCGCTGATGAGCCGGTCCACCGTCCTCGCCGCAGATTGGTACGCCGCCCTGGATCGGTCGTGGGGCCCCCCGCCGCTCGTCGACCAGCAGTGGGCGGGCGGGATTCTGTGGGCCAGCGGCGACATCGTGGGGCTGTTCCTGCTCGCCGTGCTGTTCGTGCAATGGGTGCGCGCCTCCGAGCGGGAGGCGAAGCGTGAGGATCGCCGCCTCGACCAGCTGGAAGCGCAGGGTCGCTCGACCGGGTTCATGGCCCAGCGTTAGGTACTCACCCACCAACCAAGACTCGCCTGGAGAGCCGATGGCCGTGACCGACCTGCCGATTCCCGTGCGGCGGCACTCCGATCAGCCGCAGCTGGACGTGCGTAGCCTGGCCGCCGACCTCACCGCCCGGGTCGACGGGGAGGTCCGGTTCGACCCGGGCAGCCGGGCGGTCTACTCCACCGACTCCTCGAACTTCCGGCAGCTGCCGATCGGCGTCGTGGTGCCGCGAACCGTCGACGCCGCCGTCGAGGCAGTCGCCGTCTGCCGCGAACACGGCGCGCCGGTGCTTTCCCGCGGCGGTGGCACCAGCCTGGCTGGTGAGTGCACCAACGTGGCGGTGGTCCTGGACTGGTCGAAGTACTGCCACCGCCTGGAGTCCGTCGACGCGGACGCGCGGACATGTGTGGTGGAGCCCGGCATCGTGCTCGACCACCTCAACGATC
>JBBSMJ010000403.1:0-1575 GCA_038233235.1 Actinomycetes bacterium
CCCAAGCTGGCTGCTGGAACCTGCACGCTGCCCGCGATGACACCACCGCCGACGTGTGGCTGATCGTCAGCTGAGCTAACTCCGGACGTTTGCCAGGATGGGACCCGTGACCCAGCCCAAGCCCGATGCGACGGCGTACGCGGGGAGCGACGCCCCCAAGTCCGCGGCGCTGTTCGACCGCGCCCGGGCGGTCATCCCCGGCGGGGTCAACTCCCCGGTGCGCGCCTTCCGCGCGGTGGGCGGCACGCCTCGGTTCATGGTGAGCGGGCGCGGCGCCTACCTCACCGACGCGGACGGGCTGGAGTACGTCGACCTCGTCTGCTCCTGGGGGCCGCTGATCCTCGGCCACGCCCACCCCGCGGTGGTCGAGGCGGTGCAGCAGGCGGCCGCCCGTGGCACTTCGTACGGCACACCCACCGAAGGCGAGGTCGCACTCGCCGAGGAGATCGTCGGCCGGGTTCCGCCGGTCGACCGGGTGCGGCTGGTCAGCTCCGGTACCGAGGCCACCATGTCGGCGGTCCGGCTCGCCCGCGGCTTCACTGGACGCCCCAAGGTGGTCAAGTTCGCCGGCTGCTACCACGGCCACGTCGATGCGCTGCTCGCCGCGGCGGGTTCGGGAGTTGCGACGCTCGGGCTGCCCGACACCCCGGGAGTGACCGGCGCGCAAGCCGGCGACACGCTCGTCCTGCCCTACAACGACCTCGACGCTGTCGAGCGCGCCTTTACACACCACGGCGAGGACATCGCCTGCGTCATCACCGAAGCCGCACCGGCCAACATGGGCGTCGTCCCCCCGCGCCCCGGCTTCACCGCCGGGCTGCGAGAGCGCTGCGAGCGGTACGGCGCGCTGTTGATCAGCGACGAGGTAATGACCGGGTTCCGGGTCCACCGGTCCGGCTGGTGGGGGCTGGAGGGGGTGACGCCGGACCTTATGACGTTCGGCAAGGTGATGGGCGGCGGGCTGCCGGCGGCGGCGTTCGGCGGACGGGCCGACGTCATGGAGCTGCTGGCCCCGGACGGACCCGTCTACCAGGCCGGCACGCTGTCCGGGAACCCGCTGGCCACGGCGGCCGGGATCGCCACCTTGCGCGCCTGCACCGACGACGTCTATCGCCACGTCGACGCCACCGCGGCCGAGGTCGCCCGGCTGGCGAGCGATGCGCTGGCCAAGGAGGGCGTGCCGCACGTCGTCCAGACCGCGGGCAACCTGTTCTCGATCTTCTTCACCGACTCCCGCACCGATGAGGAGGTCGTCGACTACGACAGTGCGCGCAACCAGGACACCGCCCGCTACGCCGCCTTCTTCCACGCCATGCTCGACCGTGGCGTCTACCTACCGCCGTCGGCGTACGAAGCCTGGTTCGTCAGCGCAGCGCACGATGACGACGCGCTGCAGCGGATCGCCGACGCAGTCCCGTACGCCGCCCGCGCCGCCGCCGACGTCGACCCGGCCACCGGCTCGCCCACCGCAAAGGACCGCGCATGAGCGACGACTCCGCGGCACCCCAGCGCACGACGGTGCACCTGCTGCGGCACGGGGAGGTGCACAACCCCGCCGGTGTGCTGTACGGCCGG
>JBBSMJ010000404.1:0-1571 GCA_038233235.1 Actinomycetes bacterium
ACGGTCGCCGGCAACCAGACGTTGGACAAGACGACCCTGAACGCCCGGCGGGTGTGCTCGGTCGCCGGCATCGACCATGTACCGCTCGCCGCCGGAGCCGACCGGCCGTTGCGCCGCCCGCTACGGACCGCCGGAGCCGTGCACGGCGAGTCCGGGCTGGACGGGCCGGTGTTCGACGAGCCGACCGTCGATGTCACCGGGGAGCACGCGGTCGACCTGATGCGCCGGGTCATCGCCGGCCATCCCCGGCCGGTCACCCTGGTGCCGATCGGTCCGCTGACCAACATCGCGCTGCTGCTGCGCCGCCATCCCGACGTACGGGAAGGGATCGAGAAGATCGTGCTGATGGGAGGGTCGGCCTGGCGCGGGAACGTCACGCCGTACGCCGAGTTCAACATCCACACCGACCCCGAAGCGGCCGCGGAGGTATTCGGCAGTGGCATCCCGGTGACCATGATCGGGCTGGACGTCACCCATCAGGCTCCGGTCACCCCCGAGGTGGTGGAGCGGTTCGCCGCGCTGGGCACTGCCACGGGGCAGATGTGCGTGGAGCTGTTCGAGTTCTTCGGCGGGGCGTATGAGCGGCGCTACGGCCTGCGCGCACCGCCGCTGCACGACCCGGTCGCGCTTGCCCGAGTCATCGACCCGACGCTGGTCGACTGCGTGCGGGCGCCCGTCGCCATCGAGACGGCGGGTGAGTTCACCAGCGGCGCCACCGTCGTCGACCTGCTGCACGTGACCGGCGCGGCGGACAACGCCTGGGTGGCCACCGCGCTCGACGTACCCCGCTTCTGGGACCGGTTGGTCGAGGCGGTGCGCAACTGTGGCTAGTGGAGTTCATCGGCCACGCCGTACGGCTGGAGAAGTCCGCTGACGCCCGGCTCGCCCTGGTGGCGCTCGGCCGTCTGCTACGAGGTGTACCTGCGCAGCTTCGCCGACGGCAACGGTGACGGCACGGGCGATCTGGCCGGCCTGCGGGCGCGGCTGCCCTACCTCGCCGACCTCGGCGTGGACGCGCTGTGGATCACCCCGTTCTATCCCTCCCCGATGGTCGACCACGGGTACGACGTCGCCGACCCGCGGGGCGTCGATCCGTTGTTCGGCGACCTGGCCGAATTCGACCGCCTCGTCACCGCTGCGCACCGGCTCGGGCTGCGGGTGACCGTCGACCTGGTGCCCAACCACACCAGCGACCGGCATCCCTGGTTCCTGGAGGCGCTCGCGTCGGCTGCGGGGAGTGCCGCCCGCGACCGCTACATCTTCCGCGAGGGACACGACCCGGACGACGCCCGTGGTGGCTCGCGCCCGCCGAACAACTGGGAGTCCAATTTCGGCGGACCGGCGTGGACCCGTGTACCGGACGGGCAGTGGTACCTCCACTCCTTTGCCGCCCAGCAGCCGGACCTGAATTGGCGCAACGAGGAGGTGGCCGCGGACTACGACCGCACGCTGCGCTGCTGGCTCGATCGAGGGGTCGACGGCTTCCGGGTCGACGTCGCGCACGGCTTGGTCAAAGACCGGCAGTTGCGGGACAACCCGGGTCGATACACGTGGGAGATGCACGGGCACGG
>JBBSMJ010000405.1:0-1571 GCA_038233235.1 Actinomycetes bacterium
CGACGATGGCGCCGCGCTCCCGCTCGTACTCGGCGAGAATTACCCGAGCGTTGCCAGGCCGGTTCTGCAGGTCGCGGGCCCGCACCACCTGGACGTAGTTGGCGTTGGCCAGCAGCAGCACGAAGAGCACGAGGCAGGCCAGCGCGACGCGGCGTAGCGGGCGGTTCACCGTCGCACGGCCTGGGTCTGGGTCTCGTCGGAGACGGCGCGGGGTACGGGCGTCGGCCGGCGGGCCGCGTCACTGATCCGCAGCAGCAGTGCGACGAGCATCCAATTGGCGACCAGCGACGAGCCGCCATAGGCCAGGAACGGGAGGGTCAGGCCGGTCAGCGGGATCAGCTTGGTGACGCCGCCGACGACCACGAAGACCTGCAGCGCGAAGACAAAGGCCAGTCCGGCGGCGAGCAGCTTGCCGAAGGCGTCGCGTACGCCGATGGCCGCCCGCAGCCCGCGCTCGACCACGATGCCGTAGAGCACAAGCAGCGCCATGAGCCCGGTGAGGCCAAGTTCCTCACCGACGGTCGCGGTGATGAAGTCGGTGCTGGCATAGATGTCGAGGCTCTCCGGTCGACCCTGTCCCAGTCCGGTCCCCAGGATGCCGCCGTTGGCCAGTCCGTACAGCGACTGGACGATCTGGAAGCCGTCGCCGCTGGGATCGGCGAACGGGTCCATCCAGATGGCCACTCGCTGGCGGACGTGGCCGAACAACTGGTAGGCGACGTAGGCCCCGCCGGCGAAGAGCGCAACGCCGATGAGCAACCAGGACAGCCGCTCGGTGGCGACGTAAATCATCATCACGAAGACACCGAAGAACAGCAGCGATGTGCCGAGGTCACGCTCGAAGACGAGTACGGCAAGGCTGGCCACCCAGGCCAGGAGAACTGGCCCCAGGTCGCGACCGCGGGGGAGGTCTAGGCCGAGTACTCGCTTGCTGGCGAGCGCGAGCACGTCGCGCTTGGCGACCAGGTAGCCGGCGAAGAACACCATGAGGAAAAGCTTCGCCAGCTCCCCGGGTTGGAAGGAGAAGCCGGCCGCCCGAATCCAGATCCGTGCGCCGTTGATCTCGGTGCCCAGCCCGGGCACGAGCGGGAGGAGCAGCAGCACCAGGCCGAGGAAGCCCGCAGTGTAGGTATAGCGCTGCAGCATGCGGTGGTCGCGGACCAGCAGCAGCACTGCGGCGAAGCCGACGACCCCAACCGCCGACCACAGCAGTTGGGCGGGGGCGAGCGGTCCATTGGGAATGTCCGGGTCGAGCCGGTGGAGGAGCACCAGCCCGAGGCCGTTGAACAGCGTCACCGCGGGCAGCAGCAGCGGATCGGCGTACGGCGCCAGCCAGCGCACCAGCAGGTGAGCGAGGAGGACCAAGGCGGCCAACCCCGCCCCGAGGCGAGCCAGCTCGGCGGGCAGTGCCCCCTGCGACGCCACGCTGACGGCAGCGTAGGCGGCCAGGCCGACCAGCACGGCAAAGGCAAGCATGAACAGCTCGGTACCCCGGCGGCGGCGCGGCGGCGCGGGGGATACGGCTGCGGTCATGGCGTCGCCTCGGCGCAGCGCAGGTCGGGTGCCGCTCC
>JBBSMJ010000406.1:0-1566 GCA_038233235.1 Actinomycetes bacterium
AGGTCCTCGCCGAGGCGACCGCCCACGCCCCGCGCTGGGAGCTCGACCAACAACGCGACCCCGACACTGGTGAACCGCTGCAGTTCCAGCTGGTGCGCTGCTTCGCCGCTGATCTGGCCCGATGACGAGCACGACCGCGACCGTTTTCGGCGCCTCGTCCGAGGATCCAAATGTCCGTGTGCGGCGCCCTGAGCATCGAAGGGGCGCTCGGTCCGGAGGCGGGCGGCGCGGCGCCGGGCAGGTACTGCTCGGTTCGGTGATCGCGCTGCTGCTGGCGTTCCTGGCGGTGCCGATAGTGTCGCTGTTGTTCTACACCGACCCGATGACGCTGGTGGGACGGTTGGGTGGGCCGCTGGCCAGGCAGGCATTGGGCCTGAGTTTGGTCACCACCGCTGCATCTCTGGTCATCGCGGTCGCTTCCGGCACCCCGCTGGCATATTGGCTGGCCAAGCACGACTTTCGGGGTAAGCGGGTGATCGAGCTGGGGCTGCAACTGACGATCGTGTTGCCGGCATCGGTGGCCGGGCTGGGGCTGTTGCTGGTGTTCGGCCGTAGCGGCCTGCTCGGCGCGGCGTTGGGTTATGGCGGCGTGCAGGTCCCGTTCACCGCGTTGGCCGTGGTCCTGGCGCAGGCGTACACTGCGGTCGCGCTTTATGTGTCCTTGGCGCGGCAGGGGTTTGAGTCGGTCGACGACGAGTTGATTGCCGCCTCACGCACCCTCGGGGTGCCGATGTGGCGGACGTTCTGGCGGGTCGTGCTGCCCCTGGCCTGGCCCGCGGTGCTGACCGGGATGGCGCTGGGCTGGGCGCGGGCATTGGGGGAGTTCGGCGCCACGCTGGTCTTCGCCGGGAATCTGCCCGGCAGCACCCAAACGCTACCGCTGGCGATCTACGTCGCGTTGGAGTCCGACCTCACCACAGCGGTCGCCGTGGCGGTGCTGCTGCTGGGGGTGGCCGTGGTCCCACTGGTGGGGGTCCAGTACGCCGGGTACCGGCTGGCCGGCGGTCGGCGACGCGCACCCGCCACCCAGGTGGCCCGGTGAGCCTGGAGGCCCGGCTGGCGGTCGGGCGGCGGGACTTCAGCGTCGAGGTCGACCTGCACGCTGGAACCGAGACCTTGGTGGTCGTGGGTCCGTCGGGGTGCGGGAAGTCCACCGTGCTCCGCACGCTCGCCGGGCTGCTCACCCCCGGGGCGGGGCGGATCACCCTGGGCGAGCAGGTCCTCTACGACTCCTCGCGCGGCATCGACGTGCCACCCGAGCAACGCCGGGTCGGGGTTGTCTTCCAGCACTACGCGCTGTTCCCTCATCTGGATGTGGTCGGCAACCTGGGCTACGGACTGCCTCGCCTGCCTGGACCCGAGCGGGAGCGGCGCATCGGCGCCGCGCTGGAACGAGTCCGCCTCACCGGGCTGGCCGGTGCTCGTCCGTCCGAGCTGTCGGGCGGGGAGCAGCAACGCGTCGCAGTGGCCCGGGCGCTGATCACCGAGCCACGTCTGCTGCTGCTCGACGAACCCCTCTCCGCGCTTGATGTGGACAATCGAGCCAACCTGCGTCGGGAGCTGGCC
>JBBSMJ010000407.1:0-1566 GCA_038233235.1 Actinomycetes bacterium
ACCGGCGGCAGCGGGTCACCCTCCGCGGGCAGCAGATAGAGGTCGTCGCCACGGCGGGCGCCGACGATGCGGGTCTGTACGCCGTCCCAGAGCAGCACGCCGTGGTCCGGCGGCTGCCCGCCGCCTCCGGGGTAGAACGCGGAGCGGTCCAGCACGATGCCGCTGTCGGGCTCGTCGGAGCCGTCGGTTGACGCGGCCAGGACGGTGGCGTCCCACTCCCGGAGCGTCGGGTCGACCAGCTCGAGCCGGTGAGTGCGCCCGTGCCGATGAGTGTGCATGGCCCGAGAACCTACGCCCGCAGAAATAGGCGACCATGTGCCTTGACATGCGGGCGCGCCTGGTACGGCGCCCGCTCACCTACCTCACGTGGTCAACGAAGGGAGCCGGGATGGCGGAGGAGACGCTCGCGGTGCTGCGCGGCGGGTCGCGGGACGGGGAAAGCACGGTCGTGTCGGCGGAGGTCAACGTGTTGCGCGCCGCGTCCGACGCCCCCGGCATGCTCGACGTCTACGAGGCGACGCCGGAGACCGCAGCGGCGCCGGACGGTACACCGGGCGTGGTCTACGCCTTTGTCGGCCAGCAGTCGGCCACCGAGATTGCCCCGGAGGCGCTGCACATGCCGTCCCCGCCGGGTCAGGGGTAGCGGAGGCTGATGCAGGGGCGTCAATCCGCGTTGAGGAACCCGGCGACCAGCTCGCGGACCTGCCGCCGCCGCAACCACAGAGCGCCCGGCTCCCGGAAGACGTGCAACCGCGCGTTGGGCAGCGCCGCGGCCAGCTCCTCCGCCACCGCCACCGGGTGAGCGTCGTCACCGGGCTGCGCGACGACAAGCGCCCGGGCGTGGACACCAGCTAGCACCGTACGGTCGGTCAACGGCACGGCGGCGGGCAGCGTACGAAGGGCCTCGATCACCGCCGTACCGGCGAGCGCGCTGGCCTGCCGGTGGACCCGGACCCGTGCCGCCGGCAGCCGTCGTACGGCGGCTGGTTGCTCGGCGAGCAGCAGCTCGGCCGCACCGTCGACGTCGTGGGCCTCCAGGCGGACGGCGAGGTGGTGCAGGCGACGCTGCGCTGCGGATTCCCGCGGCCGGTCGAGCCCGGCGGGCAAGAAGAACACCAGCCGGGTGAATCGCTCCGGATGATCGGCGACGAGGCGGGTCAGCGCACCGGCGCCGAGTGACACACCGAGGGCGCGGGTCGCGCCGGTCGCTGCGGCCACCGCACTCAGCTGCTCGGCCAACCCGGCGTACGTCCACCCCGCGGCCGGGGGACCGCCAGTGCGGCCGTGACCCATGAAATGCAGGAACACCCGGCTCCCGGACACCCCGCTTCCCAGCGGGCGGGTCTCCGCGATCGACTGCGCCAGCCCGTGCGCGAAGACGGTGATCGGGTCACCTGTTCCGGTGACGAGGTACTCGATAGGCCCGTCGACCGTCGTCAGCAGCCGATGCACGTCACCAGGGGCCGTACGGCCCGGCCGGCCCGGACGTCCCTCCGCTGGTGCCGCGTACGGCGGGTCGCACGTCGAGCAGGTAGATCAGCGTGACGATCGTGCCGGCGACAGAAA
>JBBSMJ010000408.1:0-1557 GCA_038233235.1 Actinomycetes bacterium
CGCAGGCCTGACGTCCCGCTTGACCAGGCAGAACACCCTTACTGTCGGCCCTGTGCCGTACATGTTGAGAGTGCGGGGTCAGAATGGGCCAACGGGAACCAAGCGCAGGGGGTGAGCTGGATCGTGAGCGACCTTCGGTTCGACACCCCGATCTTCACGATTGCGGACACGCACCGCCATCTGGACATTCCGGAGACGACGGTCGCCCGGTGGATGGCCACCGACGTGGCCGGCAAACCACTCGTCCACCGGCTTGCGCCCGCATCGCCTCAGGACCCGAGCGTGCCGTTCGTTGCGGTCGTGGAGGCCTTTGTGCTGCGGCTCCTACGAGACCGCAGGATGAAACTTCGGGACATCTCCACTGCTGTGCGCAAGGTACGGCTGGTGATCGGTTCCGAGTACGCGCTGGCCTCGAAGAGGATCACGACCGACGGCGTGGACGTCATCATGAACGTGAGTCGGCACAGCAACGGCCGGGAGTGGGTGCGCGCGCGCGACGACCAGGCGGCTTTCCGCGAGGTGATCGAGCGCTACCTGCTCAACATAGAGTTCGGCACCGACGGCATTGCGCGTCGGCTCACGCTCCCGACGTACGAAGGTGCCAACGTGATCGTCGATCCGCGCTTCGGCCGGGGGCAGCCGGTTCTAGCCCGGCAGAAGATCCGGGTGCAGGACCTCGTCGACGCCTGGTGGGGTGGCGACCGGCTCGAGGACGTCGCACGTGAGTACCGAGTCCCCCTCGCCGAGGCGGAAGCGGCGATCCGCACGGCGACCAAGCACGCCGCTTAGCGTCCTCGTCGACCGCAGCCTGCCCGGTGACCTCGTGGCCACCACCTGTCGTAGGTTCGGATGGAATGCGGTCACTCTGGTTGACGTCTACGGCGCCGAAGAGGCGCAGGAGGCTGAGGACGAGACCTGGATCGACCACGCCGGTCGCCATGGGCTGGTCGTCCTCACCAAGGACGAGCGCATCGCCCGCAAAGCCGTCGAGCGCGCCGCCGTGCTCAATAGCGACACGAAGGTCTTCTGCCTGGTCGCCCGACGATCGTCGATGGGCCACCTCGTCGAGATCCTCGAGCACCATCAGCATCGAATCGAGCAGCGGTGCGCCAAGGGCGCCGGGGCAGGGTTCTGGAAGGTGTATCCCGACCGTGTCGACCGAAAGTTCTAGCGCTGGGAGTGCCGGGCAGATCACGCCCGGGCGGGCTGGCAGGCTGGCGGCCATGAAGCCGGCCCCACCGCAGGAAGCGCGCGACCCCGCTGCCGAGCAGGCCCTCCTCGAGGAGGCCATGAAGCGCTCCGGGCTGGTCTGGGTCACCCTCACCCGCGAGACCCGCGCGTACGCCGTATGGCACATCTGGCTCGACGGCTGCGCGTACGTCGTCAGCGGCGGCGCCGAGCAGTTGCTTCCGGGTATCGGGGCAGCCGACGCGGCCGGCGACGAGGTGCTGGTGACCGTTGCCAGCAAGGAGCGGGGCAACCGGCTGATGACCTGGGTGGCACGGGTCGACACGGTCCGCCCGGACGGCCCTGACTGGGACGCGACAGTAGCCGCCC
>JBBSMJ010000409.1:0-1555 GCA_038233235.1 Actinomycetes bacterium
CACCGCGACGCCCTCCACCAGGACTGGGCCCCGAAGGTCGTCGACGAGCGTCGACGTCCGTACGCGCAACTCCTCGGCGGAGGCCACGTCCTCCACCAGCAGGGCGAACTCGTCACCACCGACGCGGGCGACGCTGTCCGTCCCGCGCACTGCCTCGAGCAGGCGTTCGGCAACCATCCGCAGGATCACGTCCCCGCCGTCCGGACCCACCACATCGTTGAGGCCGGCCATGCCGTCGACGTTGAGCAGGATCAGCCCGGTGTGCGAGTCGGCGCGCTTGCTCCAGTCCAGTGCGTGCTGGATACGGTCCAGCAGCAGCGCGCGACTGGCAAGGCCGGTCAGAGCGTCGTGCAGCGCCGAGTGCCGGAGCTGCTCCTCGGCCCTGCGTCGCTCGGTGATGTTCCGCACGTTGATGACGAAACCGCCGATGTCCGGGTCACCCAGCAGGTTGGTGAACACAATCTCGCAGCAGCACCACTCCCCGCCGGCGTGCCGGACCCGGCAGGTGAAGGTTTCGGTCGCACCCTCGGCCTCCAGGGTGCGCCGCCACGCCCGCCCCACGGCGGCACGGTCGTCCGGATGGTCGAAGTCTGATACCTGCCGCCAGAACAACGCGCGGTCGTCGTAGCCGAACACCCGGGCGATCGCCGGGCTCACGTACAGCAGGCGGCCACCCCTGTCGACGACCAGCACGACGTCGTCGGCGTGCCGCAACAGCGCGTTCAGCCGCGCCTCGTTGGCCCCCACCTGACGCTCGGCCGCGGCCAACTCAGTGATGTCCACCGCAATACCCAAGCCACCGACGACCTCGCCGGCATCGCCGCGCATCGGCTGGCAGTGGCACTTCCAGCACCGGCCCCTCGCATCGGCGACGGACCAGATGTCCTGCCCGGACAGGCTGGCGAGCAGATCGTCGCGGGCCCACGGCAGCTCAGCGGAGACCTCGGGCAGGAGGCTGCCCACCAGTTCGTCCTCGGCCAGGCCGAGACGCTCCAACGCCTGGCCGCGCAAGGACGTGCAGCGGCCATCTGTGTCGTAGGACAAGACGGCGACGGGCATGCTCTGGCGCAGTGCGTCGAAGTGGGCGGCCTCGGTGCGCATGCGCTGCTCCGCCACGCGCAGGGCGGTCACGTCCTCGACCGAGATGGCCAGCACCGCCGGGCCGTCCCCGCCCGCGTCCCGGACGACGGTCGCGGTCCGGACGATGCGCACCGGCTCGCCGTCGGCGCGGATCAGGGTGACCTCGTGCTGCACGTAGTGCCCAGCGCCCGACGCCAGCCGGACCAGTGCGTCGCGCAGGTCCTGGCGATCGCTCTCGACGTACATCGCGAGGGCGTCCCGGCCGATCAGCTCCTCGGCCGGCTCCCCGAGCAGCTTCTCCATGGCGGCGTTGACAGCGAGCACGCGTCCCTGCAGGT
The DNA here is from genome assembly GCA_038233235.1 of Actinomycetes bacterium. GTDB lineage: Bacteria > Actinomycetota > Actinomycetes > JBBSMJ01 > JBBSMJ01 > JBBSMJ01. The sequence continues at coordinate 1,419 of JBBSMJ010000409.1, forward strand.
CGGTCCGCGACTGCGCGACCGGCGAGTCGGCGAAACGCGCGTGCAGCTCCTGCTCGGCGGCCGACAGCGCGAGCTCCGCGCGGTGAGCCCGGCGCAGGTCCCGGTACAGCGCGAGCAGCCCCGCCGGCCGGCCGTCC
>JBBSMJ010000410.1:0-1548 GCA_038233235.1 Actinomycetes bacterium
AAGGTCCACGATGCCGGTGCCGTCCTTGGCCAAGCGGATGGCTGCTGGTCGCACGCGGACGGTCTCGCCGCGACCCTTGATCTGGATGCCGTCCGCTTCTCGCTGCTGCAGAAGGTTCCAGTAGGTCGACCAGTCCGCTGTATGGGCCTGGTAGTAGCGCCTCGCCTGCGGGGTCGCCTTGCCCGCCGCGAGGAACTTGACCTGCTGGCGGGTGAAGTCGGCGTACGCGGCAAGCGTCGCCTGATAGGCCCTCCGCTCTGCGCGTGAGTAGCTGGCCAGGTACGGCGGCGTGCTCTTCGTTGGAGGCGAACTCGCCGGTGCCGACGGTGCGGTGGATGAGGAGGGAGGAGTCGCGGCGCTCGAGGGCGGATCGCTGGCGCTCGTGCACGAGACACACGCCAGGACCAGCAGCGTCACGGCGACACTGGTGCAACGAACCCGAGCCATCTCACCTCCTCGGCAAACGGGCATACGGAACAATCCGGGCAGCATAAGAGCCAGCCGCCATCTGGCAACAGGGTCTAGAGCAGGCTCTTTGACGCGCCACGCGGGCTCCTCCCAGCCGTCGGACCCACAAGCGACCGCAGGGGCGGTACGTGGACAACCTCGCCCAGACTGGCGGTTCCACACTCCCCGCGGCATCGGGTTTCACGTGCGCCTGTGGAAAACCAGGCTCGCGGGGGACCGGTAGAGCCGCCCTACGCCGTTGACGACCGGCGCGACGTCGTGTTCGCGCCGCGAGCGCAGACGTGCGCAGGCAGCGCTCGCCAACCTGGGCCATGAAGTCGGGCAGACCCTCGGTGCGGACCCGCCGGTCCACGTTGCAGATGTCCACATCCGGGGCCGAACGCTGCCTGCGACAGCATGGCAGCGATCCAGCCGAGTGCTCAGCCAGCGAAGGCGGCCGGTTCCGACATCACTCTTGGAGACTCCGCGGGGAGCGAGCCACGCCATACCACCGACTCGATCGCTTCCTACGTCGCTAGCGCACTTGACGCACGAGTGAAGCAAGGCTTGGAGCGCCACGTGGCGGATGAGCTGGCGCTGCAACAGATCCAGGAGCTTCTCGAGCCGACGGCCACCGCCACCATGCGGCGCAGTTCAACGCCGGCCGCCTAATAGCGCCACTCGGGAGCACCGAGGCGACTCAGGTCGAACTGATTGCCACGCCGTGTGGCGGGCTGAACTATAACGCGCTGCAATAACAGTTTGAGCACTTCGCGCTGCTTGGTGAGTGAGGCGGCATCCCACCAGGCTTCGAGTGATGACCGAGTGGTAGGGATGCTTCCCAACACTGATACATTCGGGCACCTGGCCGCGACAAGCGTCCGTTCGACCCGCGATAGCCTTTCAGCCAGACCGTCCCGAACGATCATCCATTCCTCCCGAGTGATCCGCCCTTCGGCGGCGTCCCGCGCGTAGTCTTGCCGCTGCCGACGAACATTCTCAAACTCCAACTCCGCCTGAGTGTGCTTCTCATCATCTCCAGCGCTCTCCTGACGGCGACGGAATCGCGAGTCCGTCAGGGCCTCCAGCACGGCAGCGACT
>JBBSMJ010000411.1:0-1544 GCA_038233235.1 Actinomycetes bacterium
GGTTTCCTGCGCCAGGGACTCGAGCCGGTCGAGCCGGCGGGCGGCGACCACCACGGCGAAACCGACCGCGGCGAGCTGGCGGGCGGTGGCCGCTCCGATGCCGCTGCTGGCGCCGGTCACCACGGCGACGGGACGATCCACAGGCTCATCCTGGCAGTCGCGGTCAGCGCCATCGTGCCCGGTATCGCAGCGGAATCGAATGTGCGCCCGCTGCGGTTGGGCATGACGTGACCCATGCAGCCGGAGACGGCATCGCCCTGGCCGAGCATGCGCGGGTCCATTCCCTGTACGACGGCATCCCGCCGCACCAGCGCCAGCACCTGCCCCGCCGGATTGCGGTCCTCAGCGTGCACACCTCCCCGCTGGAGCAGCCGGGCACCGGCGACGCCGGGGGCATGAACGTCTACGTCGTGGAGGTGGCCAAGAGGCTGGCGACCCTCGGCGTACAGACCGAGATCTTCACCCGGGCGACGAGCAGCGATCTGCCGCCGACGGTCGAACTCGCGCCGGGCGTACTCGTGCGGCACGTGACGGCGGGCCCGTACGAAGGCCTGTCCAAGGAGGACTTGCCCGCCCAGCTGTGCGCGTTCGCCTCCGACGTGTTGCGCGCAGAAGCGCGCCACGAGCCCGGCTGGTACGACGTCGTGCACGGGCACTACTGGCTGTCCGGTCAGGTCGGTTGGCTGGCCAAGGAACGGTGGGGGATCCCGCTGGTGCAGTCCATGCACACCATGGCCAAGGTGAAGAACGCCGCGTTGGCGGTCGGCGACGTCCCGGAGCCGGCGCTGCGCATTATCGGCGAGGAGCAGGTGGTGGCGGTTGCGGACCGTTTGGTCGCCAACACCGCGGAGGAGGCCAACCAGCTGATCCAGCTATACGACGCCGACCCCGACCGCGTCGTCACCGTCAATCCCGGTGTCGACCTCGACGTGTTCTCACCCGGCGACCCGGTGGCCGCGCGCGAGTCCCTGGGCCTTGCGCGGGACGCCATGGTGGCGCTCTTCGTGGGGCGCATCCAGCCGCTCAAGGGACCCGACGTGCTGCTGCGGGCCGCGGCCGAGCTGCTGCGCCGCGACCCGGCGCTGCGCGACCGGCTGGTCGTTGCGGTCGTGGGCGGGCCGAGCGGTAGTGGGCTGGCGGCGCCGCGCGCGCTGCAAGAGCTGGCAGCCGCCCTGGGGATTGCCGACGTGGTCCGCTTCGCCGCGCCGGTGCCGCAGTCGCGACTGGCCGACTGGTACCGCGCCGCCGATGTCGTCGTGGTGCCGTCGTACAACGAGTCTTTCGGTCTCGTCGCCGTGGAGGCTCAGGCCTGCGGCACGCCGGTGCTCGCCGCCGCGGTGGGTGGCCTGCGCACTGCCGTCCGCGACGGCCGATCAGGCGTCCTCGTCGACGGCCACGATCCCGCCGACTACGCCGCCGCGCTGCACCGGGTGCTCACCGCGCCGGGGCTGCGTGCCGAGCTGGCGACGGGCGCGCTGGTGCACGCCCGCGAGTTCGGGTGGTCGGTCACCGCTGCTCAGTTGCTGGGTGTGTACGCCGACGCA
>JBBSMJ010000412.1:0-1542 GCA_038233235.1 Actinomycetes bacterium
CCAGCCGACCACCTGTGCTCCCCCTATGGCGGAGCCACCGCCATCCCGGGGGCTACTCACGTGTCTAACGCAGGGCAACGGTTCGACGACGTCGTCATCAGCGGTTTGGCGCACCTGGACGCGCCCCACGTCGTCACATCGGAGTCGATCGAGCAGCAGCTGGCGCCCGCCATGGAGCGGCTGGGGGTGCGGCCGGGGTTGCTGACCGGTCTCGTCGGCATCCACGAGCGCCGCTTCTGGGACGTCGGCGTGCAACCCAGCGAGGTGGCCGCGGACGCGGGCGAGCTGGCGTTGGAGAACAGCGGCGTCGACAAGTCGGCCATCGGCGTACTCATCAACACCTCGGTCAGCCGCGACTACATCGAGCCGTCCACCGCGAGCATCATCCACGGCCGGATGGAGCTGCCGACGGAGGCCGTCAACTTCGATCTCGGCAACGCCTGCCTCGGCTTCATCAACGGGATGAACCTCGTCGCCGGCATGATCGACCGTGGAGAAATCGACCACGGTCTCGTGGTCAACGGCGAGGGCAGCCGGTTCGCCGTCGAGTCGACGATCGCCCGCCTGCAGCGGGCGGAAGACCCGAAAGTTTTCCGCGAGCAGTTCGCCACGCTGACCTTGGGCTCCGGTGCGGTCGCCATGGTGCTCTCCCGGGCGGATGCGGTCGACGACGGGCACCGCTTCCTCGGCGGCCTCAGCCGGGCGCGCACCGAGCACGCTCTGCTGTGCACCGCCCAGCTCGACGAGATGCGCACCGACACCCGTGAGCTGCTGCTCGCCGGCCTGGAGGTCGGTGCGCTCACCTGGAAGGAAGCGGTCGGCGGCTTCGGGTGGGACGCCGACGGCTTCGACCTGTACGCCGTGCACCAGGTCAGCCAGGTGCACACGCGCGCCGTCTGCGACACCCTCGGGCTCGACTACGACAAGTTCCCGCTCATCTTTCCGCGCTTCGGCAACATCGGACCCGCCTCCGTGCCCATCGTGCTGTCCAAGGCCGTCGATGACGGACGACTCTCCTCCGGCGACCGCGTCGCGCTGATGGGCATTGGCAGTGGCATCAACGCCGCCGCCGCCGAAGTCGTGTGGTGAGCGTTTTCCCCTTTAACTCCAAGCGGCTGGACGTCGCGGGCTTCGACTACGCGTACGTCGATGAGGGCAGCGGCCCCGCGGTCGTGCTCGTCCACGGCAACCCGACGTGGTCGTTCTACTTCCGCGCGCTGCTGGCCGTGTTGCCGGCGGCTGGCTACCGCGCGCTCGCGCCCGACCACATCGGCATGGGCCGCTCCGCGAAGCCGCCGGCGAACGCCTACCCGCACACCATCGACCGTCGGGTGGCCGACTTCGCCCGGTTCATGGAGACGATCGACGGCCCGGTGACGCTGGTGGTTCACGACTGGGGCGGCGCGATCGCGCTGGCGTGGGCGGTCGACCACCCGGAGCGGGTGTCGCGGCTGGTGCTGCTCAACACCGGCGCGTTCCCGTTGCCGCCAGACATGCGGTTGCCCTGGGCGTTGCGGGCGGCCCGCACGTGGCCGCTCGGTC
>JBBSMJ010000413.1:0-1533 GCA_038233235.1 Actinomycetes bacterium
GTCACCGCCGCGGAGCTGGTTGAACCACGCGCCGAAGAGTGCGCCGAAGCCGAGGAAGTGCAGGAACAGCAGTACGAGACGTACGGTCGCCACGGCCCGCGAGCCTACGCCCGACCACCACGAACTGAGCGGCTTCTACCCCCTCAGCCGAGCTCGTGTCGGCCGTGCGGCGACTGCCACCCGGCCGGATCGGGTCCCTTGGGCACGATTCGGGTGGGATTGATGCGGTCGTGCGTCTGGTAGTAGTGCCGCTTGATGTGGTCGAAGTCGACGGTGTCGCCGAAGCCCGGGGTCTGGAACAGGTCGCGGGCATAGGCCCACAGCACCGGCATCTCCGCCAGCTTGTTCCGGTTGCACTTGAAGTGGCCGTGGTAGACGGCGTCGAAGCGCACCAGCGTGGTGAACAGTCGCACGTCGGCCTCGGTGAGCCTGTCCCCTACCAGGTAGCGCTGCCCCGACAACCGCTCCTCCAGCTGGTCGAGGCGGGCGAACAAGGCGTCGTACGCCGCCTCGTACGCCTCCTGGGTGGTCGCGAAGCCGCAGCGATAGACGCCGTTGTTGACGTCGCGGAACACGTCGCCGTTGACCGCGTCGATCTCCGTACGGAGGTCCTCGGGGTAGAGCTGCGGGGCACCGGACCGGTGGTGCGCAGCCCATTGAGTGGACAGGTCGAGGGACAGCTGGGGGTAGTCGTTGGTGACGACGCGCGCGCTGCTCGTGTCGTAGAGGGTGGGCACGGTGACCCTGCCGTCGTACGCCGGGTCGGTGGCCTCGTACGCCTCCGACAAGAAGGCGAGCCCGGTCGCCGGGTCCTTGCCGCCGGGGTCGCGGGTGAACCGCCACCCGCGCTCGTCGCGGATGGGATCGACGACCGACAGCCCGATCGTGTCCTCGAGACCGAGTAGCCGCCGCACGATGACGGAGCGGTGGGCCCATGGGCACGCCAACGACACGATGAGCTGGTAGCGGCCGGGCTCGGCCGGCCAGCCGCTCGACCCGTCCGCAGACACCCGACCGGTGAAGCGGTTGGGCTGGCGCTTGAAGTCGCCGGCCGACCCGGTCTCTCTAGTGAACTGTGCAGTGGTCATGCCTGCCACCGTATGTCGGGCGGATCACTGCGGCCGTCCAGCACGCTCCGCATGGTCACTCTGGGGTGACCGCCACCGCGGCGGCCCGCCGCGGGTCTCCGGCGGCGAGCAGGGTTCCGTCGGCTTCGCGCAGCGCTGCCCCGACCCCGCCGAAGTACATGGCGTTGGGGTGGTGGGCGCGCGTGGGCAGGTCGAGGGCCGGCAGGGGCAGGTCCTCCTCGTGATCGACCACGCTGCCGTCCGGTGTGTGTCGCACGTGCAGCCGCGGGCGCTCGATGGACGCAGGGAGCGGCAGGCCACCGTGGACGTAGCCCGCGAGCACCTGGAGGAGGGCTGTGGTGATGCGGTCGGCGCCGGGGGAACCGATCGCGATGGCCGCGCCGTCGTCGCGGCGGCCGACGGTGGGTGCCATGTTGGAGGCCAGCCGCTCACCCGGGGGCAGGGA
>JBBSMJ010000414.1:0-1532 GCA_038233235.1 Actinomycetes bacterium
CCTCGTCGCGCTCACCGTGCTTTCCGGACAGCTGTCGATCGGCTGGTGCAACGACCTCGTAGACCGCGACCGGGACCGCGCCAGCGCCCGCGCGGACAAGCCACTGGCCACCGGCGCGCTGCCACCTGCTGCCGTCGCCTGGGCGTGCGCGGCGACCAGCATGGCGTGCGTCCCCCTGTCGCTGGCCAACGGAGTAGCGGCCGGACTCGCCCACCTGGTGCTGGTCGCGTCCGGTTGGGCGTACAACCTGGGCGTGAAGCGGACCGTGGCGTCGCCGCTGCCGTACGCCGTGAGCTTCGGCCTGCTCCCCGCCGTGGTGACCCTCGGCCTGCCGGGCTCCCCCTGGCCGCCCCTCTGGGCGATCCTCGGCGGATCTTTGCTCGGCGTGGGCGCACATGGGGTCAACGTGCTGCCTGACTTCGACGACGACCTGGCGACCGGCGTCCGCGGGCTGCCGCAGCGGCTGGGGCGCCGGACGACCCGGATGGCAGCGGCCGCGGTGCTGCTGACCGCCAGCGTCGTCCTCGCGGCAGGCCCGGGCCGGGTGGACGCGGTGGCCGTCGTAGGGCTGCTGGCCGTGGGCGTCGCGCTGGTCGCCGGGGTGGCCGCTCCGGGGCCAGCACGCTCGCGCGCCCCGTTCACCGTGGCGGTGGTGGTGGCCCTCGTCGACGTCGCGTTGCTCCTGGCGCGCGGTGGCGCGCTGACGTGAGACGTGAGGCTGGATAGGCTCCGGGGCACTCGTACGACAGCTGTCCGCAGGGAGGGGTGACGTGAGCCGCTGCCGTGGCGTCCGCGCCGCAGCCCTCGGAGTGGTATTGGCCGCCCTGGTATCCGGGTGCTCCGGTGGCTTCGACACTCCTCTGTACAAGGCGTACTCGCCGGGTGAGGGGGCCAACGGTGAGGCCGGGTCGATCAAGATTCGCAACGTGGTCCTGGTGGCCGCGGAGAGCGGAGGGCCTGCGGCGGTGGTCGCCGCCTTCTACAACGAGTCCGGCCAGCCCGACCAGCTGCTCGACATAGCCGTCCAGGGCGCCGAGCAGTCGGGCAGCGTGACCCCGAACCCGCTGGAGCTCCCCGCCGGCGAGCTGGTTAACGTCGGCGGGACCGACGCCGACGCGCAAGCCACGGTGACCGAACCAGCCGACCAATTGACGCCGGGAACCTTCGTGCCGGTCCAGCTGCGCTTCCGCGACGCCGGCACGGCCATGGTGCAGGTGCTCGTGCAGCCGCAGGCGGCGCCGTACGACACCATCAGCCCGGTCCCGCCGTCGCCCGCCGTGACCGTGACACCGACCACTGCGCCAACTCCGGAGCCGACCCCGACCGGCTGATCCACCCGGCCGGCCAGGTGCGTTCAGTTGCCTATCTCGAACTTGTAGCCGAGGCCCCGGACCGTCACGAGGTGGCGGGGAGCACCCGGGTCCGGCTCGATCTTCGACCGCAACCGCTTGACGTGGACGTCGAGGGTCTTGGTGTCGCCGACGTAGTCGCTGCCCCACACCCGATCGATGAGCTGCATCCGGGTGAGCACC
>JBBSMJ010000415.1:0-1528 GCA_038233235.1 Actinomycetes bacterium
CTCACCACCCTGTGGGTGAACAGCAGCTCGAGCAACACCCTCACCCGGATGGACCCGGCCACCGGTCGCGTGATCGACACGATCGAGGTCGACGACCCGTACAACCTCTACTTCACCCCCGACGGCAAGGATGCGGTCGTCGTCGCTGAGCGCCTGCGCCGGATCGACTTCCGGGATCCGGAGACGATGGAGCTCCGAGCCTCGTTGCCCACCCCCTGCAAGGGTGTCAACCACGTCGACTTCTCCGCGGACGGCCGCACCTTCGTCGCGAGTTGCGAGTTCAGCGCGCAGCTGATCGAAGTCGACACCGCCGCACGCGCCATCACTCGGACGCTCGACCTGCCCCGTGGCAGCAAGCCGCAGGACGTCAAGCTCTCGCCGGACGGCTCGGTCTACTTCATCGCCGACCTGAACCGCGACGGCGTCGTGGTGCTGGACGCCGCGAGCTTCACGGAGGTCGGCTTCGTCCCCACCGGCACCGGCGCGCACGGTCTTTACACCAGCCGCGACAGCCGCGACCTCTACGTCACCAACCGGGGCGTGGGCAGCGTCTCGGTGCTCGAGCTCGCCAGCCGCACGGTGCGAGCGACCTACCAGCTACCGGGCGGCGCCAGCCCCGACATGGGCAACCTGTCCGTGGACGGCACGAAGCTGTGGCTCTCCTCCCGCTACGGCTCGCAGATCTACGCCCTCGACATGACCACCGGGCAGACCACCGCCACCGTCGAGGTCGGTCAGGGGCCGCACGGCCTCACCGTCTACCCCCAGCCGGGTCGCTACTCACTGGGGCACACTGGCATCCTGCGTTGACCGGCGGCCGGATCGCGACTCGTAGACTGCGACGTCCCGTACCGCCGTCTTGGGAGTTCGCCACGTGCACAAGGTCCTGATCGCCAACCGGGGCGAGATCGCGGTCCGCGTTGCCTATGCCTGCCGCGACGCCGGCCTGCGGTCGGTGGCCATCTACGCCGAGCCCGACCTCGATGCGCTCCACGTCCGGGTCGCCGACGAGGCGTTCGCCCTCGGTGGGACGACGCCGGGTGACTCCTACCTGCAGGTCGACAAGGTGCTGCAGGCGCTCGCCGACTCGGGCGCCGACGCGGTGCACCCCGGCTACGGATTCCTCTCGGAGAACGCAGCTTTCGCACAGGCAGTCCTTGATGCTGGCGCCACCTGGATCGGCCCGTCGCCGGAGGCCATCGCCGCGCTCGGCGACAAGACGACCGCACGTCACATCGCCCTGCGGATCGGCGCCCCGCTCGCGCCCGGCACAGCTGATCCGGTGAACGGCGTCGACGAGGTCCGCGCCTTCGTCGCCGAGCACGGCCTGCCCGTCGCCATCAAAGCGGCGTTCGGCGGCGGCGGGCGCGGTCTGAAGATCGCCCGCAAGGACGAGGAGATCGAGGAGCTGTACGAGTCGGCAGTCCGCGAGGCGGTCGCCGCCTTCGGGCGTGGCGAGTGCTTCGTCGAGCGCTACCTCGACAAGCCGCGCCACGTCGAGACCCAGGTGCTCGCCGACAGCCACGGC
>JBBSMJ010000416.1:0-1526 GCA_038233235.1 Actinomycetes bacterium
GCCAGGTGAGCACGAAGCTGACCTCGTCACCCGCGCCGACCGAGAAGTCGGCGTAGGTGGTGAGGTCCTCCCCGTAGGTATCGGCGTCGGTGCGCAGGTAGACGGAGTCCGGCCCCGCGACCGCGGCGATCTGGCCGTCGTCGCGACGCACCCAGGGCACGATCCGGCCATAGTCGAAGCGCAGGCGCAGCTCGCTGCGTACCTCGACCCGGCCGGTCACCCCTTGGACGATGCGTACGACGTCGGGCGCTTCGTGGCGCGGCGGCATGAAGTCGACGACTCGCACGGCGCCGTCCGCTGTCTCCCACTCGGTTTCCAACACGAGGGAGTCGCCGCGATAACGACGGCGGGTGCAGGTATCCGCCCCGCGGGGAGCTACCCGCCAGCTCCCGTTGCGCTCGTCGCCGAGCAGCGCCGCGAAGCAGGCGCCGGAGTCGAAACGCGGAAGGCACAGCCAGTCGATCGACCCGCTGTTGCAGACCAGCGCGGCAGTCTGCATGTCACCGATCAGTGCGTAGTCCTCGATGCGTCCGGCCACGCTCAGACCCCCTGGTCGACGACTCGCCGCGCGGCCGGCGGCCGCGACTGTCTCAGCTCCCGTTCGTCGCGCGCCTCCCGGCTGAGCAGCGCTACCCAGCCGCCCACGGCCACGACGGCGAAGAGGAACCACTGCACCGCGTAGGACAGGTGCGGTCCGTCGGAAACCTCTGGCGGGGGGAGCGGGGCGGGAGCGGCGGCGGGTCGCGGCTGCTCGGCGGCCAGCTCGACGTAGCCGCCGAGGAGGGGATAGCCCAGATCACGGCCGATGGTGGGGACGTCGATTCGCACCACCTGCCCGGGTGGGGGCGGGGCGCCTCCCTTGGGCGGCTCGGCGGGCCGCACCCGACCCACCACGGTGACCTCCCCGGCCGGTGGTGGGGGGACGTCGGGTAGGTCGGTGGCGGAGGCTCCCGCCGGCACCCAGCCGCGGTCGACGAGGACCGCCGGCCCGTCCGTGGTGACCAGCGGGACGAGGACGTGGAAGCCGTTGCGCCCTTCCAGTGGGCGATTTCGCAGCAGCAGCTGGCCGGCGGCGTCGTAGCGCCCGCGGGCACTGACCTGGCGCCACTCCTGCGTCGGGGCAACCGGTCGACCCGTCGCCAGTACGTCGCCGGCGGGGACGGGGGCCTGCCGCTCGGTCGAGGCGACCACGGCGTTGCGCTCGCGTCGCTCGTCCATCCGGCGTAGCTGCCACAGCCCTAGCTGGACGAAGGCGATGACGAGGAGGACCACCAGCGCGGTCAACGCCAGCCAGCGGGGTCGGCGCAGCAGGCGGAACACGATTCGACTGTACCGAGGCCGTAGCCTGGGGCGGACGTAGCCGAGTGCAGACGGGCCGACGCGGAGGGAGGGTGCATGCTGGTCGACGCGTACGGGCGGGTGGCGACAGACCTGCGGGTGTCACTCACCGACCGCTGCAACCTGCGCTGCAGCTATTGCATGCCGCCGGAAGGGCTGGAGTGGCTGCCCGGTCCGGAGCTGCTCAC
>JBBSMJ010000417.1:0-1513 GCA_038233235.1 Actinomycetes bacterium
AGGCAGCACCGTCGAGCCGCCGGCCGGTCGCGCCTACGTCGACCGGAGCGATGTCCGACCCGGCATGGTGGTGTCAGGCGGGGCGGTGACGCGGGCCTTCGCCGCCGTTGGGTGGGAGTGGGGCGGCAACTTCCGGACGTTTCGCGACTATCAGCACTTCTCGCAGAACGGTCGGTAGTTGGTCAGCCTGCTGCTGGACCAGAACCGTCGAGCCGGGCGCGGCGATCTGCCTTCTCGGCTCGCCGGCGGTCGGCCCGGGCGATCGATGCGGCCGTGAAGGCGTCCCGCTGTGATCGCAGGAGCACAAGGCTGAGCAGGGCCGAGCCGAGCACCGCGCCACCGATGGCCAGCAGCCCGTCGACGCCCAGGACGTACAACACGGCGAAGGTCACCAGCAGCAGCGCCAGACGTAGCGCCGAGTAGACGAGGAACGCCCGGGCGGGGCTCGGCGGAGGGGGCGGCGTCATGCCCCAAGCGTAGATCGGCGGCTCCCCATGATGGTTTCGCGTGGCGGGGGCGGCGCGAGGTGATCATGTCGACCCGCGGCTCGGAGTTCCGGGCCCTCAACGACGTCGACGCCGATCCCCACGATGAGCCCGCGGCGCTTGGGTGCGTGCAGGGCCTACTGCACTTCGTTGGCGGAGCGGCCGAGGCTATGAGCGACATCTTCGACGGCGACGGCGCGTTCGCCAGTGTCGATGCGTCGGGCGGCGTCGGAGGCGACGGTACTGCGGCCTGCCTCGCACTGTTGCTCGAGGTAGATGGCTCGCTGGTTCCCAAACCGTTGGCGGACCACCACGGTGAACTTGTCGCCTACTTGTCTTGCAGACACTTGGAGCCACACCGGTCATGTCAAAGACGGACCACTGGGGTCATTCGCCGTGCCGAACGGCGCCATTGCCAGGGCTTCGGCGGCGCGTCAGCGGCCCAGCGCCCGCTTGAGCCTTCCGACTGGCGTCGCGGGGCGGGGTGCCGGGCCGACTTCCGGCCCGTGTCGGGTGACGAAGTCCGCAAGGTAGTCGTCGATGCCGCCCGGACCGAGAAAGATGCGTTCGGAAGCACGCAACTCGTCGGTCCACCAGAGACGAAGAACCTTCTGTTCCGGGGTCAGCCGCTGCGCAGTGCCGGCCGGAAAATGCGCGGCCTCCCGCGTGTGGACGACGGCGCTCTTGAAGACGAACTCCAGTCCGCCGTCGACCAGGTCGATCAGCCAGTGATGGTGGCTCCAGCCCGTCCAGGGGCCGTGAACGGCGGGTGACTGCTCTTCTAGCCGGGATGGGACCTCGACATATCCCGCGCGCGCGACGCGGCTGAGCTCGGCGCAGACCCAGATCGGGTCGCGGATGTCCTCGAGCGTGTGAGAGCAGATGGCAAAGTCGATCTGCTTGTCGGCAAACGGCAGCGGCGCGCGGTCGCAGAGATCCCGGTTGATCCACGTCGCTTCCGAGAAGCGCTCGGCGGCAACCTGGCGCCGCTGCGAGTAGTCGACGATGTCGATCACCCAGTCGGCGCG
>JBBSMJ010000418.1:0-1512 GCA_038233235.1 Actinomycetes bacterium
GACGAGGGTGGCCGCGACCCGGTGCTCGGCATCGGCTTCCTGGCGGAGGCCTACCACGCCACCGACCCGGCGTACGAGGGGCGGGTGACCGTGCCTTGCCTGGTCGACGTCCCCAGCGGGAGGGTCGTCACCAACGACTACCCGCAGATCACCCTCGACCTGTCGACGCAGTGGACCGCCTACCATGCGCCGGACGCCCCCGACCTCTACCCTGAGCACCTGCGCGAGCAGATCGACGCGGTCAACGCCGAGGTGTTCCGCGACGTCAACAACGGCGTCTACCGCTGCGGCTTCGCGATGACGCAGCAGGCGTACGAAGAGGCGTACGACGCGCTGTTCGCCCGGCTGGACGAGCTCGAGCGCCGGCTCGCCGACCAGCGCTACCTCGTGGGTGACCGGCTGACCGAGGCCGACCTGCGGCTGTTCACCACGCTGGTGCGCTTCGACGCGGTCTACCACGGCCACTTCAAGTGCAACCGCAACAAGCTCACCGAGATGCCGGTGCTGTGGGCGTATGCCCGTGACCTGTTCCAGACGCCCGGGTTCGGTGACACCGTCGACTTTGACCAGATCAAGCGGCACTACTACGTCACCCACGACCAGATCAACCCGAGCGGCATCGTCCCCAAAGGGCCGGACCTGTCCGGATGGGCGGCGCCGCCCGGCCGCGGGTGAGCCCGGCAGGACGAGCGGGCGGCGCCATCGGCGTGCGTCTCGGCTGTCCTTGCAAAAAGTTCACGATCGCGCGACGGTCCTGTGAGCCGGCGGCGGGACCCGAGACACTGCATGCATGAGACGTCTCGTCGGCGCCGGAGCGACGACGCTGCTGCCGGCAGCGCTGCTGAGCCTCTCGCCAGCGCCGGCGTACGCCTCGTGCGCCAGTGACAGCGGACCGGCGGGATCACCCGTCATCTTTGGGTACGGCGGAAGGCGAGCGTCGTGGTTTCACCCACTTCACGGTGTTGGAGGTGTGGGCAGGGCCCTCGCTCGCTCCCGACGTGTGGATGCAGTCGGGGCAAGAGCAGCCGACGTGGCCACTGAGCCTCTTCGAGGGAGTTGGCTCGTCGTCCGACGCCGACTTCGACCCCGGAGGCCGTTACCTGGTGGGGGCGACGCGCGACTTCGAGACCAATGTCTGCACCGTCGAGAAGGTCGCACGGCGGACGGATCTGGCGCCACGACCCGACGGGGTCAGCGCACCGAGCGAGGGCGGACTGCAAGGCGCAGATCCACCGCTCGGCCCGGTCGGGCAGGGGCAGTGGCTGGCCAGCGCCGCGGCGGTCCTGGGCGCCGTGCTGCTCGTGCGCGTACGCCGCCGCCGGACCCATCTCGATCAGCCGGAGCCGACGGCGAGCGGCTAGCGGTACGCACCTGGGTCGAGGCGATCGGGCCCATGGCGCGCCTGCCGCACCGAACATGGGGTGGGAGTCGGGTGGGAGCGCCACCACCAGTCGGTCAGAGTAGACGCCATAAGTGCTTTGGCTTATGAACGCCGCTTATACCGTGTAGGGC
>JBBSMJ010000419.1:0-1512 GCA_038233235.1 Actinomycetes bacterium
CCGACGATGTAGGCGAACCCGGTCGCGGTGTTGATCTCCAGGTTGTGCGCGGCCGAGGTCAGCTCGTAGACGGTGTCCGGGGCGAACTGCACGCTGCCGTCGGAGGCTCCGAGCCCGCGCAGGCGGGTCAGGTCGAAGACGGTCATCCCGTGCCGCTCGGACTCGCTGACGATGAACGCGTGGTTCTCGTAGACCTTGATGTCGTGCCAGACCTGCTGGACCGGGCTGCGGTTCGGGATCTCGCCGAGGTAGAGCGGCGCCGTCGGGTCGGTGACGTTGAAGAACGCGGTGCCGTTCGTCTTGCCCATGATGACGTACTCGCCGCCGCCGTCCGGGTCGGTCCAGCCCCAGAGGTCGCTGATCCCGGCGCTGTTGATCACGTCCTTGCTGACGAAGGACAGCAGGTCGACGTTCTTGCACGGGAACTCGCTCCCGGGCACCAGCTCCCCCTCGACCACGCCGTCGTCGCTGCGGGCCACGCCGTCCACGCACGGAGCAGGTCCGCTCGACGGGATCGGCGCCCTGGTGTCGGTGAGCCTCGCGATGACCTCCTGGCCGTCCTGGGTCGCCGCGAGGGCCGCCAGGATCTCCTCGGTGCGGAACACCTCCAAGGCCGGGATGCCACCGGTGACTGCGGTGCCGTTGGTCGTCGGCTCGGTGCCGTCAGCCGGGATGATCACCAGGCCGATGGCGCCCGCCTGCTCGGCGTAGGCCACCTGCTGGAAGAACGTCGTCGGGGGGCAGAGCCCACCCGCACTCTCGTCGGCCAGTGCGATCCTGCCCTCGACGTCGGCCCCGGCGTAGCCCTCGAGGGTGCACCCGTTCCCGACGAACACCAACGGCGCTTCCTGATCGTCCACCGGCGACGTGCCGGAGTATTGGAAGCCCGGCAGGAACTGCTCCCCTGCCGTACCGGGGGCGAGCAGGACGCCGATGCCCGGCGGGGCCTGTTCGAGCTGCGCGCCCGGGTGCGCCACGGCCCGGGGCGCCACCACCAGGGCGACGAGCAGTGCGAGCGCCAGGCCCACGAGGACGAACGGCCGGCGGGTGACCGCGGCTTCGGACATGGGCTCTCCTCTACATGGCCCGTGACCGGCTCTCGTGCGGTCGGGGTGCTGCCGGTCACGGAGGAACTGGAGTACGGGGGCCTTCGACGGGAGCCTCCCGAGTCCTGTCGCTGAGTCCTGCTTGTTACGTATTCGTCACACTCGCCCGCGGCGGCGCGAGCCCCCGTCGTCACAGCGCCACGCTGACGGTCCCGACCACGTTGGGTCAGCAGTCCACGGCCAAGCGAAGCGAGGCGCAGGCTGCTGCCATCCGCTCCGACGACAACGCCGTGATCCGCTCGGTGAGCAGTGTGCGACGCACCGACCGGAGGTTGTCGAAGCTGGCAGCGCACGGGTGGGGAACGCCGTCGTCGACATCGAGTGCCAGCTCGGTGGGGATGCGACGCACGGTCCTGGTCAGTGGCGCCACGAGCACCCAACGGAGCACCGGAATCGCGGCATCACG
>JBBSMJ010000420.1:0-1508 GCA_038233235.1 Actinomycetes bacterium
CGCGGTGTGCGTGAAGGTGACAACCGCGCCGAGCTGTAACGCCTGCCGCCGCGTGCCCCGCTGGCCGACCAGGTAGGCGGCCATGACGGTCTTGCCGTGTCCGGGGGCGAGGGCGTGGAGCACGCCGAACAGCACCGCCGCAGCGAAGGACAGCAAGGCGAAGGTTGCCGTCAGGTCCGGTCGGCCCAGGAAGTCGGTGAAGGCGCTCGAGACCCGGTCGACGCCCCGCGGGGACACCTGGTCGGAAGTCACCACCGCAGCGCCGCTCGAGCAGGCGGCGCCGGTGGTGACCTCGAAGCGAGCCCTGGTCACGTCGAGCGGCGACTGCAGCAGATCTTTGGGGTAGGAGGTCAAAAGCCCGGTCGGGCTGTCAGCGGGCACGTCCGTCGAGGTCAGCCGCCCGCACTCCGAAGCCGCCGTGACCTCGCGCCAGCCGTTGCGCTCCACGGCCGCCAGGTCGGTGAACTCGACGGACTTGCGCGGGCGTTCGCCCGCGTCGTAGGCGCAGGACACGCGCGTGGTGGGCAAGCCTGCCGCACCGGAGCGACTCGCCCCTTCGAACGACGTCACCATCAAGGGTTCCTGCGCCCCGTCGGCGACGACCGAGAGCAGCGTGCCGATACGGGCGCATTCGCGACCGGCGTACGCGGTGAGCTCAGCCGGCGACAGCGTCCCGTCCCTGTCGTCGTCGATGCCGGCACGAGCCTGACCGAGCTGGACGGTCGGGATCTCCGCGATGTCGACGACGTGGGTCACGACCAGGCCGTCCTGCGTGACGAGCAACCGGTCCGCGGTGTTGACCGTGAAGTTGCCGAGCGGGTGGGCGGCGGCGGTGCCGGCCGGAAGAACCGCGAAGCAGGCCACCGCGCCGAGCAGAACCGCGAGGATGCGCCTCATCCGAGCGTCGCCAGCAGCGCGCGCGCTTTCGGCGCCTGCAGCGGGTTGAAGGCCGGGTTGAGATCCAGAGCCCTCCGAAGGGAGGTGCGGGCCGCGACAGGATCCCCGACGGCGGCCTCGATGACGCCGAGGTGGTAGGCCAGGACCGGGGAGCGCAGGCCGAGCCGGGCGGCCTGCCGGGCGATGGGCAGTGCCTGTTCGGACCGGCCGGCGGAGTGCAACGCCCAGGCGTAGGCGTCCTGGGTCAGGATGGCCAAGGGACGCTTGGCGTAGGCCCGCTCTGCGCTGGCGACAGCGGCGGAAGGGGCGCCGTGGTCGGCCTCGAACAAGGCGAGCTCGGTGTCCACGTCCTGGCCGTTTGCCGCGTAGAGCCGCTGAGTCGCGCGTACGACGGCGTATTGCTCCTGCGCCGCGTCGCTCTGCCCGGTCGACTCGAGCAGCTCGCCGTAGGCGACCAGGAACTCCGGCGACGGCAGCTGCTGCACGACGCGCTGGTAGTCCCGCTCCGCCGCCTGAGGGTCACCTGACGCGGCCGCGACCTTGGCGCGTCCCGCGACAGCGGCGAGATAACCGGGATCGGCCGCCAGCGCAGCCTGGTAGGCACCACGGGC
>JBBSMJ010000421.1:0-1501 GCA_038233235.1 Actinomycetes bacterium
GTCGGCGTAGATGTTGCCGATCCCGCTGACCAGGGTCTGGTCGAGCAGCGCCCGCTTGATGCCGGTACGCCGCCGCCGCAGTGCACGAGACAACTGGTTCACGTCGAAGTCCTGCTCGAGCGGGTCGGCGGCGATGTGTGCGACCGGCGACGGCAGCGCGGCGCCATCCTCGACGTAGGCGAGACCACCGAAGGTGCGTTGGTCGACGAAGCGCAGCTCCGCACCGCCATCGGCGAAGGACACCCGGACACGGAGGTGCGCTTCCTCGGGCATTCCCGGTGGGCGGACGAGCAGCTGACCGCTCATGCCCAGGTGGGCGAGCACGGCGTCCCCGGAGTCCAGCGGCAGCCATAGGTACTTGCCGCGACGCCGCGCCCCGACGACAGTCCTCCCCCGGAACCGGGCAGCGAAGTCGGCGGCGCCGGGCAGGTGACGACGGACCGCCCTGGGGTGGGAAACGGTGACCGCGGCCACCGTTCGGCCGACCACGTGCCGCTCCAGGCCGCGGCGGACGACCTCGACCTCGGGGAGTTCGGGCACCCGCGGTCAGCGCGAGCGGTCGTCCGTGCCGCCAGCGGTGTCGGAGCCGCCAGCGGTGTCGGGGCCGCCCTCGGCGGTTTCGTCGGCGGCCTCCTCCGCTGCGTCGACCGGCGTACCGGTCGCACCGGGTGGCAGGTGCGGCAGGACGCGTGCGGCGGTCCCGCCGGCAGCCCCACTCGTCACCCCTCCGGAGGGACCCTCGGTGGCGGCGTTGGTCTGCGCCCGGATGGCGGTCCACGCGGTCTCGGCTGCCTGTTGCTCCGCCTCCTTCTTGCTGCGTCCGGACCCTTCGCCGTACGGGGCACCGCCCACCTGGACGACTGCGCTGAAGAACTTCTCGTGGTCGGGACCGCTCTGCTGCACGACGTATTCGGGTACGCCGAGCGCGGTGGAGGCGGCGAGTTCCTGCAGGCTGGTCTTCCAGTCCAATCCGGCTCCTAGCTTCGCGGAGTGCTCGATCAGTG
This sequence comes from Actinomycetes bacterium, assembly GCA_038233235.1. Lineage (GTDB taxonomy): Bacteria > Actinomycetota > Actinomycetes > JBBSMJ01 > JBBSMJ01 > JBBSMJ01. The sequence goes on from JBBSMJ010000421.1 coordinate 1,005, forward strand.
GGTCGAACAATCGGTGCACCAGCGCCGCAGCCTCCTCGAGACCGCGGTCGATGTAGACGGCCCCGATGATCGCCTCCAGTGTGTCGGCAAGTATCGAAGACTTGTCACGGCCGCCGGTCGTTTCCTCCCCCTTGCCCAGCCGGACGAACCGGCCGAGCTGCAGCGAGCGGCCGACGCCGGCGAGAGCGCGGCTGTTGACGACAGCGGCCCGCAGCTTCGCCAGCTGGCCTTCGGGGAGTTCGGGGTGCCGCAGGAACAGCGCGTCGGTGACCACCAGCCCCAGCACCGAGTCGCCGAGGAATTCCAGCCGCTCGTTCGTGGGCAGCCCGCCGTTCTCGTAGGCGAACGAGCGGTGAGTCAACGAGCGCTCCAGCAGCGACGGCCCGACGGCAATGCCGAGCGCCGCGAGCAGTACGGCGAAGTCCGACGGGTCGCCGTCGACCGGTCCGCCCGTCCGCGCGTCATCGGGCCGCACGCTCACCACGATTCGCTCGCGA